>NZ_VRTY01000102.1 GCF_008017455.1 Pontibacter qinzhouensis
TATGCCCTCCAGAGGAAGCTTTTTCTCCAGGTGCAGCGGGAATTCATTTATAACTATGCGTAACTCCTATATTAGATAGATTTGCTTCAGAGGGAATCACTTGTATACTATCTGCTATGAACAAAAAAAGGGCCTATAAAAGCCCTTCATCTGCCATGGAGTAGTAGCTCTCGCTAATATGATCCAGCACGACGATGTCGAGCAGTTCTCCGCCCTGTTTCAGCTTCTTTGTAAGCTGCAGGTCCGCTGTACTAGGCTTGGTGTTGCCGGAGGGGTGGTTGTGGCAGAGGACAATGGAGCTGGCGCAGGCTTTCAGGGCCGCAGCGAAGATAAGTTTCGGGTCTGCTATGGTGCCGGCTACGCCCCCGGTGGAAAGTTCGTAGATGCCCAGCACCCGGTTGGCGCGGTTGAGCAGCATCACCTTGAACTGCTCCACAAATTCCATCTTGCCGGTGTCCCAGCTTTGGCGGAGGACTTCAGCGCAGTCGGTGGAGCAGGTAACCTGCGGGCGCTCGGATGGTTTCACTTTGGAGCGGTAGGTGAGTTTAATCTCTGCTACTCTGTTCAGTCCGGATTTTTTAGTGAGCTTTTCCATAATCTTGATCTTTTAAGGTTTGAGGAATTGATTATGGTGCCCTCCCTGCCTGCGGGCCGGACTAAGGGCAAGGTGGAGCCTGTAAAAATGCGGAGGGCTCCCTTCAGGGATACCCATTTTTCCAGGACTACCTTGTCCCGTGTCCGGCAGCCAGGCTACCTTTGCAGCAGAATGAATTCCCATGGACTTTTGCATGGCAGTGTCTTCCAAAGGGACTTGTAAATGTCTTTGGTTGGACTTTGAAAAGAGCCTGGCGGGATCGGGTAGTCTGATCCGGCCTTCTCGTGCTTTTATAGCAGTACAACATCAGGGAACGGAACAAAAAATTATAACAGTGAAAAAAGCTATGGGCTGCCGGGGCGAGGCAGCCCATAGCCATTTTTAAGCGGCCGACTGGACGGCAGGGGCTGTTTCCTGGGCCGTCTCCGCTTTTAGGGCCAGCAGGTAGCTGGCTGCTTTAAATGCCTTGGTGCTGGCGTAGATAAGCATGGTCTTATCATCTTTGAACCTGCTGGCCCACCCTTGCAGGTACGCCACCGAGTTCTGGAATACCGCTTCCTTTATGCCGGTGAAGGCGCTGAGGAAGCTTGCTCCCATCTCGGCGATAAGCTCCTCCTTGCTGTAGCTTTCATCCCCAAAGCGGCTTTTCTGTTCTGTAAAGCGGTTGAGCCGGTCGGGGTGGCCGGTGGAGTGGATGAGCTCGTGGAAGAGTGTGGCGTGATAGGCCTGGGCGGAGACGAAGTTTTGAAGCTCCGGCACCTGTACCATGTCGCTGGCAGGCGCATAGTAAGCCTGCGATCCGCCGTGCAGAATGCGTGGGGCAGGCTGGGGATACTGGTCCACCACCCGCTGGCAATCTTCAATGATTTGCTGGTCGGTCCGTTCAAAGGTTGCCGGTAAGGTAAAGTCAATCCCTTCTACCTGGTCTATGTTGAACACCGTCCAGAGGAAAGGGACAAATCTGATGGACTGTGGCATCTCTTCTTCCTGCACCTCGTCCTGCCTGCCAGTTTGCGGCCCAAACACTTTCCAATAAATCACCTGTGTTCCTTTCTCGCCCTTCCGAATGTGGCCACCCAGCTCCTGTGCCTGTTTGAAGGTAAGAAAGTAGGGGGCGGTGAAGTGGCGCTTTTCGGTCATGTAGTGGAGGTAGAAAGCATTGAAGCCTGCGTAGTACCGGCCGTACTGGTAGTTTTTCGGAAGGCCGAAGGAGCTCCAGGGCTTTTGCCAGAGGACGTTCCCTTGTTCGAGTTGCGAAATGACTTCGTTTGTCACCTGCTCAGCCAGCTGATAGAATTTCTGATAAGCAGTCTGTCCGGATTTTTTCGTGTGCTTTTCCATAATCTTGTACTTTTAAAGTTTGGAAATTGATTATGGTGCCCACCCTGCCTGCCGGACGGACTAAGGGCAAGGTGGAGACGAAAAAAATGCGGAGGGCCTCCCTTCAGGGATCCCCCTTTTTTTCGTACTACCTTGTCTCGTGTCCGGCCGCCAGGCTACCTTTGCAGCGGAATGAATGAATAGGGATTTTTGCATAGCATTGGCTTCGCGCCTCTTTTTGTGTCCTTGCTTAAGCACCAGTTTCCGGTTCTGCCAAATCGGGAAAAGGGCCTTTCGTTGTGGAGGTTTTGGCTGCAGCTTACAGCGTGGGAAAGCGTGCGGGATGGAGCGGTTAGAGTCCTGCACGCATTTCGGGACGAGCCGCGAGAGCCCGACGGCTTTGCTGGCAGGCCCTGTTTCTTATACTGCGCCTGCCACCAAACCCACTGCTGCCGGGCATGACGCTCCTGAAATTTATTGGTCATTTGTGTTGTTTGCTTCAGCTAAGTGGGCTTACATAAGAATGCCCCTGTAGTTGGGACAGGGGCATTTTTATTTTAATGACATAGGCGTGTGCAGGTATGCACAATTGGGAGGAGGAACATCTATTAGATGGACATGCCTTTCCTGCGGGACTTTTTCATTTCCTGTTTTTCCTCTACTACCACATCCTGTTGCTGGCTCTTTTTCGGAGCATGCTCCTGCTTTACCGATGCCGCCGGTGAAGTCTCCTGCTTTTGCTGAATGGTTTCCCGCTTCACCGGCTTCATGTGCTCGTCATACACGTTGATGGTCTTGTACTGCGGGCTGGCCTCGATGAAGCGCTTCACCTCCTGTCCCTCCAGCAGGGCCGTCACCTGCAGGGTGTTGCCTTTCTGCAGGTAGCGGAGCATCTGCTCTTTCTGCTCCGGGTCCTGGAGTTCTTTGATGTTGTACTGATTCAGTGTCTTCTCCAGGTCAAAGCCATAGTTCTCGTGGTACTGCCTGACCTTGTGGTTGCCGTGCAGGTCCTTTTCCCCCAGGTCCAGCTGCAGCCAGGCCTTGTAGTGCTGGCCTTCGGCATTGACCAGCTCCTTGTGCACCGACCGGCCGTTCAGCAGGTTGTAGGCTTCACGGGAGGTGATGCCGCTGTTCTTGTTGACGTAGAAGGTCTGGGAGGTTTCCCGGGCGGAGGTGTCGGGTTTGAGGGTGGCCTCGTACTTGTTGAAAAAATACATGTCGCTCTGGTCTGAGCGGCGAAAGTGCAGCGTATAATCCATGGTGCTGTCGAAATAGGGCTTCTGCATCGTCAGCTGGAACTCGGGCTGTTGCCTCTGCACGTGCTTTTCCAGTTCCTCATTAAAGTTGGTGCCAAAGCCCATGTACTTGAGGCCTTCTTTGAGGTAGTCCAAATTGTTCTGGTTCATAGCGTATTATTCTTGCGTTTAAAAAATAATTTGATAGCTGTGATTGGATCAGAGCAGCAGGGCACATGCCTGTTCCAGGTCTTTGCCCCGTATCCGGAGTTGGAGGTGCCGGCCGCCGTTCTTCTCAAAAAGCTCCACGACCAGCTCCTTTTCTTTGGTGATGGGGACTTTCTCCAGGGCGAAGACCAGTGTTTTCTGGCCTCCGGCCTCCACGGTTTTCTCTTCGAGTCCATAGGCATACAGTGGAATCCGTTCTTCCTCCTGCGTGGCCGTGCGCTTTACCTGCCGGCGGTCGCGGAGGCTGAAGCGGACAAAGTCAACATCATAGGGGATGGGGGACTTGTTGGAGAGCACCAGCCGGTAAAAGAAAGTATTGCCCTGCACGTAGATGCCTTCCAGGGTGGTCTTTGTTTTTCCTGCCTTGTCTTTGATGCCGTAGCAGTACCTAGGGTCCTCAGCCAGCAGGTTGGCAATGGTTTTCAGCTGCTCCGTGTTTAAATTTTTATTGGCAAACTCTACCGGTGCATCAGTGGAGGCGGGAGGCCCCAGTTTCAGAAGTGTGGTAGCGGGATGGTCGGCATAGGTCACCTCAAAGCTGTAGAGCCTACCGTCGGCGGTGATGACGGTCAGGTTGGTCTCCGTGAAGCCTTCCTGTGCTGCTTTCAGCTGGAGCACGTTCTCCACTTTCTCGGGCACCTGGGCCAGGATGTCCCGGCTGCCGCGGTCCACGCTTTGGACGGTATGGGGAAAGACAAGGGTGGTGGTCTTCTGGTAAGCCAGTTCCAGGGATTTTGGCTGCAGGTCTTGTGCAGTAGCTGTCAGCTGCAGCAGGAGCAGGCAAAGGAAGAGGTTCTTTTTCATGTGAAAATGAGTTAAGTGTGAAACATCAAAAGATTAGCGGCGGATGCTCTGGTCGCGGAGCAGGAGGCGGTGGCCGGCGTTGACGGTGACTTTTACCTGCCGGGCCTGCCTGCTCAGTAGCCCTTTGGCCGCCTCAATGCCGGCACTGGCTGCCTGGGCACCGATACCCGGGTTGAGCGCGGAGAGCTGCAGGCTCTGGTTGATGGCCCGGTCTGCTCCCTGCTTGGCGGCATCCCGGGTGAGTGCACCGGGAATGTAGAGCCCTTCCTGCCCGTCCAGGTCATAGGCCGCCAGTGCCACGGGGACCACCGCATCCTGGATAAGGACGGAAGTCACCTCGATGTGCAGGCGCTCTCCGTTTAGTCTGCAGGTGCCGTAAAGGAGGCTCCCTTTGCCTACCCGCCTGCCGCTCAGGTGCACGTCCTGGAGCAGGCGTATTTTCACGGTGGCCCCTGCCGTCAGCGTCCTGGTCTCATGTATGGCTGCTTCCAACACATTGCCCGCTTCACCGGTACCGGCTTGCGTATAGTTGTCCTGCAAACCATAGAAAGCATTTGCTGTAAGGATGGATAGGGGAGTTGTATCTCTGCTTTCATCAAGTTGGGCACCAGCTTCTCGAGGGGCCTGACTGGCATAAACAGGTTCAAGCAGCGTGATAGCAGCCTGCCCGGCAGAAGCCTGAAGCGCAAAAGTCTGCTGCTGCCTTTGCGGGGCCTGGTGTGCCAGCCGCTGCTTTACCCGCTCGGGGTGCTGGATGTCGAGGATGCGTTCAAGCATGTTCTCCAGCTGCTGCATTTCCGGGTCATTCCCTGCGGTGCCGTTGCCGCCCATGCGCTGCATCAGGGTCTCCAGCCTGTCCACCTCCCCCTGGAAGCGGTCGTTGCCGGAAGCAGGCAAACTGACAGGAGTAGGCGGCTTTCGCTGCTGCGCTGCATGGTGGAGAGGCGGTGGCTGTATCGCTTTTTCCAGCTGAGCCAGCTTCCGGTTTAGCTGCTCTTCCTGCGGGTCAGCAAAGGCCATGGTGGCAGTGGCTGTTGTATCCGGCGTCAGCTGTAGCTGACTCTCTTCGTTGCCTATGCTAAAGCCCAGCCGCTGCAGGAGATGGGAAGTGCCGGCAGCGGAGAGCTGCCGGGCTTTCTGCTGGGCCTGGTCGTAGTGGCTGAGCTTGTCCTGGTGCTGCTTTTTGAGCTGCGCTTCGGGCAGCTGCAGGTTCAGTCCCTTTTGCCCGCCCTGCGCGTTTGCCCCTTTCGCAGGGCCCTTGCCGCCTCCCAGGTTCCAGAAGGCCAGGGCCAGGAAGGGGAGTGCCAGGAGTGGGAGCACCATCAAAAATTTTCGCTTGCGCAGGAATGCCTCTGAATGCGTTTTCATGGTCTGTCTATTTTTTAAGTGGAAGATTATGCTGCCTGTTTAGGCTATCCCGGAGGTTCGGCCCCGCTATAGGACGGTTGTCGGGTTTATAGCTTTGCACATGGATTAGAGCTTGCTGCATTTGCTCCGGCCATACCCCCCTTGCCAGAAACCAAAGGCTTGTACCTCCGAAGAGCATACAGAGGAGCAATAGCAGTGCTTTTCTGACACCTAAGGATAGCCTCTCGTAGCGGGAGCTGCAGCACTTGGCCAGCTGTAGTTGCCGGTTGACAATAACTGCGGCGATGGCACGGGCTGCTTTATCCCTGGCATCACTCCCCTCCGGCGGCTTATCAAGGGCGGACTTCCTGCGGAAGAGCAGCATGGCTAGCGGCTTTGCGTGTGCAGGTCCTTGTTCTCCAGCGTCGCCCACCGCTCGATCATGAAGCCGTGCGGGTTGTTGTCCGAGCGGGCGACGCTGCGCAGGAAGCCCTCGGTCACGAGGCTGCGGCGCAGGGTGGAGGTGGCGCGGATAAGCTTTTGGCTGGCATAGCAGCGGAAGTAGTAGGGATACTGCCCCGTGTCCACCTGCACGCTGTCCACCTCTATCTCCTGGCTGATATTGCCTGAGATCAGCCCCGAGATGTAGCCGCTCTCGCGCAGGTTGTCGTAGGCCCGCTTGGCCGAGGCGTCCGCCAGGTAGAGGGCCCTGCGCATGTTGGCCTCTATCACCTTGTCGTCAGGGTCGAGGGAGAAGAAGTAGTGGTGGAAGGTGCGCACGTGGTCCCGCGCCTCCACCGGGATGTTCTCCCGCCGGCCGGTCGAGAAGGCCTCCAGGGCCTTGTCCCCGGCCAGCACGTAGATCCGCTCCTGCACGGCCTGCACCTGCTCATAGCTCAGGTAGAGGGCAAAGCCGCTGACCCCGGTGCAGGCCACCAAAAAAAGGAGGCTGAAGATGCGGATGTGGCGGAAGGTGCTGTCGATGTTTTGAAGTTGTCTGAACATATGGTTTTGCTGTTGTTGAGGCTGTGTCAGAGTCACCAGGAGTCGCCGGAGAGGCGCCCGTGCTGGAAGCTGTCCGGCGGTGTGCCTCCGCCACCCCGGCCGGCCGTGGCGGCGTAGGCGTCTCCATGCTCCGTGACGCCGCGCACGAGGCTGCCGGCGGCGAAGCCCACGGCCCCGGCGGCATGGCGGAGCCCTGCGCCTGCCGCCGAGGCGCCGGCACCGGCAGAGGTGTGGAGCAGGCTGGTGACCTTCATCAGCAGGGCATTGCCCCCGCCGGCATGGACGATGTAATTGGCCACGTTGGGCACGGTGAAGTAGCCCACGATGCCGATGAGCATGAAGATCAGGTAGGCCGTGTCGGTGGGGCTGAAGAAGGTGTTGCCGCTAGTCTCCACCTGGCCGATGTCGAGCCGGAGCATGTTCTCCTGGATCTTGCCGATGATGCTGCCGAAGATGTTGGCCACCGGCAGCCATAGGTACACGTTCACGTAACGGGCGATCCAGACGGTGAGCGTGTGCTGGAAACCGTCGAAGACGGCAAAGCCGAACACCAGCGGCCCCAGGATGCCCAGCACGATGAGGTAAAAGGTGCGGATGGTGTTGATGCAGAGGGAGGCGGCCTCGAAGAGCAGCTGCAGCACCTCCGAGAGCCACTGCCTGATGGAGTGGCGGAAGCTGAAGGAGAACTTGGCCATGGCGAACTTCATATCGTTGCCGATGCTCTCGAGCAGGCCTTCGCCTTGTCCCGTCGGGTCGTCCGGGTGCGTGTACTGGTACCATTTCTCGCGGTCGCCGCTGCCGTCGGGCCCCATGTACAGCTGCCAGGCATCCGAGGACTGGATGGCCGCCTCCTTCCGCTGCAGGAGCACGGCGATGGCCTGGTGGGAGCCTTCCACCATGGCGCCCGTGGCCGTGACGGTCGGCTGGAGCACGCCGTTCAGCAAAGCCAGGACAGCCGGGAAGAGCAGGATGGCCATGCCCAGGGCAAAAGGCCGGAGCAGCGGGTAAAAGTCCACCGGCTCGGCATTGGCCAGGTGGCGCCACACGCGGGAGGCGATGTACCAGAGGGCGGCAAAGCCCGCCAGGCCGCGGCCCACGTCGATGAGCCGCTCGCAGAGGGGAATCATCTCCTGGTAGAGGTCCCCGAGCACCGCGTGCAGGCTGTGCATGTTGCTAGCCGTACCCTGCGCCTGCACCAGGTTTGGCAACAGGAGCGCTAGTACCATTGGCGGCATGGGGTAAAGTACATGCTTCTTCATAGGATGCGTGTTTAGTAATTATGGCTGTTGTTTAATCTTGCGGCGAGTGAAGCTTTTGCAGCACCTGTACCTGCTCGAGTTCCCGCTTCCGCTGCAGGGCCACTAGGGTTACCTGCCGGTTGAAGTGGCGCAGGAAAACGAGCCGCTCCTGCATCTGGGCATGGATGCGGTCGATGGCCTGCATCCGCTCCCCGTCGCTCATGCGCAGCTCCCCGGCTGTGAGGAGGAGGGTAAGCTCGTCGAGCAGGCGCAGGCTTTGTTGAAAGAGGCTGCCATATACGGAACTAAGGTAGGCCAGCTCATCGGGCGTAAAGCTGTCTTCCCGGCGAAACCGATCGTAGGCCCTCTGATATTCAGCCAGGAGGCTTCGCTGGCAGCTTATGATGTCGGCCACCCGCCTGTAGTGCCGCACGGCCGGGTTTACCGCCAGCAGCCCGTCCAGGAAAGTCTCGTGCAGGCTGAAGTTGCCCTCCGAGAGGGAGACGACGGTGCCGTAGCCCTTGCTGATGAGCTGGTAGCCCTGCTTCATGTCCGAGAGGATCTGGCGGAGCTGGTTAAGCTTCTGCACATTCAGCAGGAGTTGCTGAATCTCCTCCTGCTGTGCCTTTGCCTGTTGGGGTAGCAGGAAAGTTGCAAAGAGGAGTGACAAGCTGTATAAAGTGAGTCGCCTTATCTTTTTCATGTGAAATAGCTATTGGGGTATGCCGTGCAATCTTTTGCCTGTTTCCGCCTCGCGCTTTTCCTTTGCCCGCTGCAGGGCCAGGGCCTGCGCCTCCTGGAGAAAGGCCTGCGTGAACTGGTGTTTGTCCAGCAGGGCAGCATGCAGCGCCTCGAGTTGCCGGAACCGCTCCTCATCCTTCATCTCCAGTTGATTTGCGGAGAGCACCAGCCAGAGCGCTTCCAGGTCCTGGTAGCAGGCCTCCAGTACTTTTGCTTTCACCTGCTCCAGGTAAGCGAGCTCTGCCTCCAACAGGAGGTTATCTTTCCGTAGCGCCTGCAGGGTCTGCCCGAAGCGACGGATAATGGCTACCTGCAGGGAGAGGATGTCGGCTACCCGGGCACTGCTGGCAATGGTGGGGTTTACTTTTTGGAGGGAGCCAAAAAAGGCCTGGTGCAGGCCGAGGTCGCCGTTCTTGATGTGCTGCACGGTGTTGATCCCGTAGCGGGCTATCTCGTAGCCTTGCCGCAGGGTACCGGCGTATGCCTGTAAGGCTGCGATCTGCTGCACCAGGTATTCTCTTTTGGTTTTCCTCTGCCTAAACCACTCGTCAAAGGTCTGCGCCCGGCTACTCAGGCCGGTCAGCAGAAGCAGGCTGAAGAGGAGTAGTTTCATAGCGTATTATTGAGTTTAATTAGCTGGTTTAATAGTACTGGCAGTGGTGGATCAGTTGAGCCCGTAGAGGCTTCGGACTGTCTGCAGGTTGTTCCGCGATTTGGCCCGCTGCAGGCTAAGCTGCACAGCCTGGGCGTTGAACTCCCGCAGGTCGCTGTAGTTCTGCTCCAGCCGGCCGGCCGCCTGCCCGATGAGCTCCAGCCTTGCGGCATCGCTCATCTGGGTGGAGAAGGAGCTGACCAGCAGCAGGACCTGGTCCAGGTTCTTGGTGCTTTCCTCCAGGATGTCGCTGTACACCTTTTGCAGGTAGTCCAGCTCGGGTGGCGAGAAATTACGGTCCTGGCGGAAGAGCCGGGAAGCGCGCCTGTACTCGGCTACCAGGGCGGCCTGGGCCTGGATGATGTTGCGCACCCGCCGGGAATAGGCAATGGCCGCCTTTACTTTCCGGAGCTCCTGGTAGTAGTCGGCGTAGAGCGCGCGCTGCCGGTCCGTCCACTGGGCCATCTCGGTGAGGCGCAGCTCGGAGAGCTTGTTTTCGAGCACCTTCTGGGCGTTCTGCAGCCAGATGGTCTCGTTCTGCAGGCGCTGTACCTGCAGGTCGATGGCCACGATGACTTTTTTCACGCCTGCCTTGATGGCTTCCGTCACCGGGTCCTGCGCCTGTGCCGGCTGGTGAAACCCGGCCGCCAGCAGCAGGAGCAGGGACAGCAGCGTGCTATATGGATATCCTTTCATGGTCTTTTGTATGCATTCGTTTTTAGCCTCCGGTTAACCCGGCCCTGATATCGTTTGCCAGCTCTTCGATGCCTTTGCGCATGTCCCCGCCATACTTTTGGGCATAAGCCTGTACCTTCACCTTCTCCGACTCCTCGGTGGTGTAGGTGAGGTACTCCTCCAGCGACACCTCCGTGCGGAAGACCCGGGAGCGGGTGCCGCCCAGGCTGATGAAGACCTCATTGTACCTGCGGGCGGGGTCGTTGGCCTTGTTGATGGAGAGCACCAGCGCCTTCTCCTTCTCCGTGAGCCCCAGCAGCTGCTGGATGCCGTCGAACTTGTGGAGGTACTTGCCCTGGTCGAGCAGGATCTTGCAGTCCGAGTTGTTGATGATCGCCTGCTTGACCACAGGGGAGGAGATGATGTCCTCCACCTCCTGCGTGACCACGATGGCCTCGCCGTAGAACTTGCGCACCGTCTTGAAGAGGTACCTGATGTACTCGGCCATGCCTTCGCGGGCGATGGCTTTCCAGGCCTCCTCGATGAGGATGACTTTGCGGACGCCCTTGAGCTTGCGCATCTTGGAGATGAAGACCTCCATGATGATGATGGTCACCACCGGGAAGAGGATGGGGTGGTCCTTGATGTTGTCGAGCTCGAAGACGATGAAGCGTTCCTGCAGCAGGTCCAGGTTCTCGCGGGCGTTGAGCAGGTAACCGAACTCGCCGCTCTGGTAGTAGGGGCGGAGCACGTAGAGGAAGTTGTCGAGGTCAAAGTCCTTCTCCTTCACCCGGTCCGCTTTCAGCTTCTCCTTGAACACCGTCTGCACAAAGTCATAGAAGCTGTCGAAGCAGGGGAAGACCTGCTGGTGTTCCTGCAGGTGCTGGTAATACAGCTCCAGGGCGTTGGAGAGGGCCACGTACTCGGAGCGGGAAAAGGTCTCGCTGTCCTTTTTCCAGAGGGCCAGCAGCAGCGTCTTGATGCTCTCCTTCTTCTCCGTGTCCAGCGTATCGCCCTCGCTAAGGTAGAAGGGGTTGAACCGGATGGGTTTGTCTTCCCGGTAGGTGAAGTAGTAGCCGCCCGCCAGCTCGCAGAGCCCTTTGTAGGAGTGGCCCACGTCGACCAGCACGATGTGGCTGCCCTGCTCGTGGAGGGAGCGCACCAGGTGGTTGGTGAAAAAGGACTTGCCGCTGCCCGAGGGGCCGAGGATGAACTTGTTGCGGTTCGTGCAGATGCCTTTGCTGACCGGCTCATCGGAGATGTCCACGTGCACGGGCTTGCCGGTGAGCCGGTCACCCAGGCGCAGGCCGACGGGGCTTGTGGAGGAGCGGTAGCCGGCCTCGAGGCTGAGAAAGCAGCAGGCCTGCTCGAGGAACGTGTCGAAGGTGTCGTTCATGGGGAAGTCCGCCGCGTTGCCCGGCAGGCCGGCCCAGAAGAGCTGCGGGGCCCCGTCCGTCTCCAGCTTGGGCGTGGCGTCGAGCTGGGCCATGGCCGAGGAGACGAGGTTGCGCAGCTCCTTGTGCCTCTCCGGCTGCTCGGTCCAGGCCAGCACGTTGAAGTGCGCCTTCACCGGCAGCCGCTGCTGGCCGAGGGCCTCGTTGAGAAACGCATGGGTGGCGTCGCGGGCCAGGGCGTTCTCGCGGGAGTAGGCCGCCAGCGACTGCAACCGCAGGCGCTTGCTCTCCAGCCGCTTGATAGTCTGGCTGGCATCCTCGAGGAAGATGTACTGGTTATAGAGGTGGTTGCAGGGCAGCAGCTGGCCCAGCGGGGAGGCAAAGCCGGTGGAGAATTTGCTGCGGTCGGTCGAGTATCTGTCGTAGGTGATGCGCGGGCCGCAGAGCGCGGGCAGGTGCTCGGCGTCGGCCAGCACGAAGAGCTGGCAGCGCTTGTCCCCGATGCGGATGCCCTGCTGCAGGTGGATGTCCTGCAGCAGGGGTTTTGCTTCCTCGGGCAGCAGCCCGCAGTAGCGCTCCAGCAAGCCTGCCTTCTCCTTCGTGCCGGCCAGTTCTGTATCAGTAAGCCTGCGCAGCCTCACAAAGCCGCTGTCCTGCAGCACCCGCTCAAACTGCCCGGCCTGGCCCACGAAGTCCTGGAAAAGCAGGGGATGCAGGGTCTGCCGGGGTGCCAGCGAGCGGCGGAGCAGGTTGGAGACAAGCGAGCTGGAAGGACGCCGGTCCTCGGGCCTCTTGGTGAGCAGGATATAGCAGTGGTGCTCCAGGAAGGGCCGCCCGTGGAAGAAGCGCTCGCTGGCCCTGGAGAGGAAACTCTGACCGTCTTTGCTGAAGTCGGCCTGGTAGGAGGCCTCCAGGAACCAGTCCTGCTTGTGGAACACCGTGAAGCGGGGCAGCAGGCGGATGGCCTTGAGGAGCGCCTGGTGGAAAGCCTCGTACTCGGCGTCTGAGAGGCTGAAGATCTCCGGCAGGATGGCTTCATAAGCCAGCGTGATGTCGCCCTGGCGGGAGAGGATGCAGCCGTGCTCCACCTTGTAGACGGGCAGCAGGTGCTCCAGATCAATCGGCTGTGCCATGTGTGTCCTCCTTTCCGGTTAGTGGTTTTGAATGATGCTGGTTGTAGGGTGTTGAGGTAAGGAACATAAAAGTGCTGCGGGTGCTCAGGCGGACGTAGCGGGGGATGCCGCGCCGTGCGAACCGCTTGACCAGGCCGTGCTCCCCGTAGGTTCTGTTCAGGTGGTAGACCCCCGTGAACAGGGCCGCCCCGGAGAGCAGGATGACCAGCAGGCAGAGGAGCAGGGGCACGCGGGCCAGGTACATCCCGGCAAAGAGCAGCAGCAGGACCACGAGCCCTGCGGCCAGGTAGCCGATGTACTGCGCCCGGAGCCCCCGGAACTCCATGGGCCGGTTGATGCCCTTGTTGACTTGGTAAACACTGTTTGCCATCACCGAGCCGGGTTAGACGCCAAAGAAGGAGCGGAGCACGGTGGCCACCACCAGGAAGATACAGCTGCCGAACCAGGCGGCGGCCACCTTGCCCGTGTCCGGTTCGCCGCCGTTCCATTTCTGGTACACCTTAACGGCCCCTACCAGTCCCACGACGGCGCCAATGGCGTACATCAGGCTGGTGCCGGTGTCGAAGTAGCCGCGCACCAGCTGGGTGGCCTGCGTGATGCCCGCGTTGCCGTCGGCAGTCTGTGCCTGGGTAGTAAGGGCCACGACGAATGAGAGCAGGAGGGTAGCGGCCGCCTTTACTTTTTTAGGGTCGAGTAGTAGGGTCAGTTTCTTTTTCATTTTCTTGAATGGGTTAGGTGTGATTAGGAATGACTGGCTAAAAAGGACAAGTAAAAAGCTTGGGGTATCAGGCGCTTGGCCAGAGCGCCTGCAGGTCCTCGGGTGTCAGCTCAAAGGGAAGCCTGCCCTGGCTTTGCTCCAGGAGGAAGCGACGCGCCTGGTCCTGGTGTTGGCTTTGGGCGGAGCGGAAGTATTTGTAGAGGATGAGCTGCAAGAGGGAGAGGAATTCCTCCTTCTCCAGCTGTGTCTCCGCGACCAGCTCCACGAGCGATTTTGTCTCCTCCAGGAAATCTGCCAGCATGCCCACCGGCATGTCCTGTGGCGCAACGGCAGGAGCCTGTGTTTCCGTTGTTGTGGTTTCTTCGAATCCGTCTTGGTCCTCCTGAAGGGGGGAGACCTTTATGGCAGATGCCTCGGAGAGGACAGGGGCCTCCTGTGTGGAGACAGCGCCAATAACATTATCAGATGGAGTGCCAGTAGGCGTTGAATCTGGCGAAGTCGAGGTGAGGTATACCTGCGGCATAACCCAATTTTTCGCCTTCCCCAGGAATACCTTCAGTTCATCCCGGTAGTAAAGCAACAATATGGTGAGATAGTAGATCAGCAGCGAGTTTCCTGCTGTAAGAAGGAACTGGGTCCAGGTGTATGGATGAAGCATGGCCTTCTGTTGTTTCTTCTGCCGCCCCATGCGACAGAAATCTGAAGGCAATTTGATAGGGATCAGGGCCTGTTGTTCACAAGGTGTTCCGTAGTAGGGAAAAATATTCTATAGAAGTGCTCAAGACAAAAGGGCATAGAACAGCATCTTGTTCAGCTTGCTTCTACATAATGAATAATTTAAGATAGCCACACATTTTATTAGTATATAACTATCTTTCTAATGTTAGCTATTATGGGTAAGTATACGTAACCTTTTGATTTACTGATGTATGATTTGAGCCCTTTGAGCGTTAAGTAAAAGGTTGTTTGACATAATAATAGTGTTATGTTACGCGGTAGAACCTCTCGGATTAGGGGCCATCCGGATTTTGCAGAAGAAGGCAAGCTGCCGCAATAGCAGTTGTGGTTATTACGGAAGAGCAACTTTTATGAAGTTAATTTACCTCCTAAAGTTTACTTTTTACCTCCCAATACAAACTTATTTGATTACATGTAATTTCTTGCAGTGTGTTTCGTTTTGCAGCATCAAGTTATTGATTTTGGCTTGTCAAAACAGTCTGCACCTTCATTTCTCTATGTTCTTTATCTAGTTCTGACCTTGGCACTGTACAAGGGGAAGGCGCAAAAAATCTGAAGCGAGGCAAAATAATAATAATAATAATAATAATAATAATAATAATAATAATAATAATAATAATAATAATAATAATAATAATAATAATGCCCCTCCAATTAAGTTTAAAACTTCTGCTGCTTTTAAAGCTCATCTTAAAACCTGAAAGCTGCGCTATTTCCTTTCTATACTAATATGAGGAGCAGATTGTCAGTCTTTCAATCGGTTTTTGCCGCCATATTACTTATTTGTTACCTTCGAATTCTCTAATTGTATTAATTCTTTTATATTGTACCTTGTTTATTAATATAAGTATTCATGAAGCCGAAATTTATTTCAATAAGTGAGTCAATCATAGAAAAGATAAAGTCGGGGGAACTACAGCCGGGCGATAAGATTCCATCAGAAAACGAGCTCATAAAAAATTTCAAGGTCAGTAATACCACTGCCCGCAAAAGCTTGCTGGAGATAGAGTCTAAAGGATGGGCCCAACGGATAAAAGGCAAAGGCACCTTTGTGCTGAACCGCACCGAGGACCACCACATTCTACGCACCCTCGGCTCTATTGATTCTACCCGGCGCGGCTTTAACGAGAGCTTACGCGCAGAAGGCTTCAACCCCAAAAACATTGTACTCGAAAAAACCATTCTGCAGCACGGCATCTCTTCCGAAATTAGCGGCAAACACTTTATTATGGAGGGGCCGGTCCTGAAAATACACCAGCTCCGCTATGCAGACGACACTATTATAAAAGACGAGGTAAAATACATCTCCCTGAAGCTCTGCCCTAAAATCAATATGATGTCTACAGAGATCTCTTATTTTAAGGTGTATGAAGATAAGTACCGCCATAAAATTACGGATGTAAAGCAAACGCTGAGTGCCTCAATCCTGGAGCCGGACTCTTCCGACAATAATTTTGATACGTCCAGACGCCTGCCTGTATTTGTACTGGATAGCGCCGTAGTTAGCCAGCCTGACAAGGTGCTGGAAATCGAGAAATCTTATTACAGGGGAGATAAATATAAATTCGCGATTGTGGCTAACCCAGAGTACAAAGACGAGGAAATGCACCACGGGAAGGAGCCTAAAAAGAGTCATAACCTGCGGTAAGAGGCCGGGCACAGTTGCCGCCATTATTTAGCTGCACCGCTTCCTGGTTTTTGTAAGGAAGAGCTTAAACTTATAGTTAGTCTGGCCCACCGCCCTGCTGATTCGGGCGGGGTTGTGAATCTTTAAATCATAACGAAAGCATATTGCAAGCCCGGTATCTTAACGGAGTTTCACTCTTAAAGCAGAAACCCAATATAAAATTTACCTTTCCTTAAGCGTTACCCCATCTTTTTCGTGATTATTTTCCTATATGGGCGGAAAAGTTATGTTTGTTTTTTACCCTTAGTGCGTTAGGAAATTTTGTAATAAATGCAGCTACTTATAACATAAAAAAGGCAATTGTATTGATAAATATAATTTAAAAGAGATAAATATTTAAATATAGAGGTGCCCTCTGCTTGATCATTGAAATTTATCTTAAATTTTACTTACTAATGTTAGGTAGTTGTAAAATATTTTTTTATTATTGTCGCATACTTAGTGCGTTAAGAGATATGGGATCCAAAATACGTTGGTTTATATTAGGGCTAGTCTTCCTGGCCACAGGGCTCAACTTCCTGGACCGTCAGGTGCTATCCATGACCATCATTAAAATTCAGGATGAGTTTAATATCAGTGATGTAGAGTATGGCTGGGTTAACACCAGTTTCCTGATCAGCTACGCGATTATGTTCACGGTTGGTGGCAGGCTGATCGACAGGATTGGCGGAAAGGCGGGGTTGGCGCTCTCGGTGGGGGTGTGGTCAGTGGCCAATAGCCTGCACGGCGTCATGACGAATTTTCATCAATTGCTGGCCTTCCGGTTCCTGCTGGGTGTAGGCGAGGGAGGTTGTTTTCCAGGCGCTGCCAAAACGGTGTATGAGTGGTTCGGCAAAAAAGAGCGTGCCCTTGCCAATGGCATTGCTATTGGGGGCTCTGCCATTGGAGCCGTACTGGCGCCGCCTGTCACTATCCTTATTTCAAACAGCATGGGCTGGCGCTGGAGCTTTGCCATTCCCGGGCTGGTGGGTATTGTGTGGGTGTTAGTGTGGATGCTGGTGCCCTGGCGCAAAAAAGCTACAAAAGAGCAGCCAGTTGTAGTGGAACAGGAGCAGGAGAAAGCGCCTAAAATCCCGTTCCTTACGCTGCTGAAAAATAAGGAGGTATTGGTTTTTATCCTGATCCGTTTTCTGCTGGACCCTGTTTTCTACTTCCTAATGTTCTGGGTGCCCAAGTACCTCAACCAGGAGCGGGGCGTGTCTTTTGAGCGGGTAGGGGAGCTTTTCTGGATTCCGTTCCTGGCCCTGGGCATCTCCAACATTATGGGCGGCTGGTTCTCCGACAGGTTGATAGCAAGAGGCCTTCCTGTAAATTCTGCCCGAAAATGGGTTATGGGCATTGCAGCGGCGATTACGCTGGTTGCTCCCCTTATTGCCTGGGTATCTTCGGTGGAGGTGGCCATCCTGCTGATGGCCGTACTGATGCTGGCCCATGGCCTTTGGATCACCAACTATATAACCGCTATCTCAGATGTGTTTGGCCGTTACGCCACCTCTACGGTGGTAGGGCTTTCTGGCACGGCAGGAGCTGTTTCCGGCATGGTCATGAATCCGCTCATCGGTATGGTCATACAAGATTACTCTTATGGCCCGCTATGGATAATTTCCGGCATCATGTATCCTCTGGCTTTTGTATTGCTGGCCATTTTTATCCCGAAGATTAAAGCCGTTGATTTTAGCATCGGGCAAAAGCTGGAAAAACAGGTAGTAGGTTAATTCTTTGAAGGAGTGTTCGGCTTGATGCCTTCTCCAATAAATATCTAAAGGTAAGTATCCGGAAAGAGGATAGATGGTTTTAAAACCATGATGGCATAGTATTGAATTTTTTAACCTAGTGCGTTAAGATGTTTTGCCTTTTATTAAAGTAGGCCACCTTCAAAAGTTTTATTATCCAGTCCTAACGAAATGAGATAGATTTTCCTTAAGTAAAATATAAAAATCAAGACGATGTATTTTAACAATTTAACAAGATAGAAGTATGAAACACTTTTTAAACAACCTGCTGTGGTTAAAGATGGTTTGTGTCATGCTGGGTTTTTCACTGGGCGTGCAGGACCTGGCAGCACAGGCGGTGCAGACGACTACAGTTAGCGGCAAAGTTACGGCCGCAGCAGATGGCGCCCCCCTGACGGGCTCCATTGTGGTGGAGAAAGGCACTACCAACGCCACGACCACAGATACTGACGGACGGTTCAGCCTTAGCGTAAAAAGCAATGCTACGCTGGTGGTATCCTTTCTAGGATTTAAAAGCCAGGAAATTCCGGTAAAGAACCAGACAGGCATTAATGTAAAACTGGAGGCCAGTCAGGCGCAACTGAAAGAGCTGGTCGTGATTGGCTACGGCACCTCTGCCCGCGAAGACGTGCCCAGTGCAGTCGGTCAGGTAAAGATGGCGGATGTGGAGAAAGCCCCTGTAAAGTCCTTTGATGAAGCGCTTGCAGGCCGTGTGGCGGGTGTCACCGTTTCTGGAAACGATGGGCAGCCGGGCTCCAACAACAACATTGTAATCCGGGGGGCAGGCTCCTTAACACAGGATACGTCTCCGCTCTATGTGGTAGATGGTTTCCCGATGGAGACCTCTATGGCCAACTCCATAAACCCAAGCGATATTGAATCGATTGACATCCTGAAGGATGCTTCTGCCACAGCCATTTATGGAGCCAGAGGTGCCAACGGGGTCGTGATGATCACAACCAAAAGAGGCAAGGAGGGAACCCCTGTCATTTCCTATAACACGTTCTACGGCATCTCTGAAAACCCTAAACCATTGGAGCTCATGAATGCCTATGAGTTCGTGAAATACCAGAGCGAGCTGGAGCCGGAATTTGCCGACAACGTATATTTTACCGGCGAAAAAACGCTGGAGGATTACCGTAACGCCGAAAGTTTAGATTTGCAGAAAGAGGTTTACCAACGCTCCCCGATTCAGAACCACGAGCTGGCCATAAGAGGTGGCAACGGCGCTACTACCTATTCCATTTCCGGCAACATCATCGACCAGCAGGGGCTTGTGATTAACTCCGGCTTTAAGCGATACCAGGGCCGGCTTACCCTGGACCAGGGCATCGGCAAAAACCTGAAAGTAGGGGTTAACGCCAACTACAGCAGCGAACTGACTTATGGTGCTATCGTATCCAACACCTCACACACCATGACCTACAGCGGCCTGAGTCTGCTTTACTCTGTCTGGGGGTTCCGGCCGGTGGCAGGTGCCGGCGACCAGATTCTGGATCAGCTTTTCGACCCTACTATGCTCGGCAACGATTTCCGGGTTAACCCCATCATGTCTGCCAAAAACGAGCTGCGCGAAACCAGGGTGAACAACCTGAATGTAAACTCCTACGCCCAGTATTCCATTACGCCCGAGCTGACCTTACGCGTGTCTGGCGGCATCACGAACATGATGGTACGCCGCGACAACTTTTTCAACTCGCTTACTACCAACGGCAACAGCAGGAGAGCAGAAGGTGTAAACGGTTCCATTAACTTCAGGCCCGTTACGAACTGGCTGAACGAAAATACCCTTACCTACAAAAAGACCTTTAACCAGCACCATAACCTGAACGTGGTGGGCGGTTTTACCATGCAGCAACAAAACGACGCAAATTATGGGTTTACAGCTACTAATGTATTAAACGAAGCACTCGGCATCGACGGTTTGGACGAAGCAGACACCAATATTGGCTACTCTTACAGCTCCCGCTGGACGATGGCCTCTCTCTTAGGTCGTGTGAACTACAACTACAAATCGAAGTACTTGCTCACGGCCTCTATCCGGAACGACGGTTCTTCCAAGTTTGCTCCCGGCAACCGCTGGGCCCTGTTCCCTTCGGCTGCATTTGCCTGGAGGATGTCAGACGAGCCTCTGATCCGGGATATCAGCTTTATCAATGATGCCAAGCTTCGTGTGAGTTATGGTCTTACCGGCAACAACCGTGTGTCTGACTTCCCTTACCTGACCCAGCTGAGCGTGCCGCGCTACGGAGGTTACTCCTTCAACAACAGCAACCCGACCAGGGGCGCGCTGCTGGAGAACTATGGCAACCCCGAGCTGAAGTGGGAAACAACAGCGCAGGCCAACATTGGCTATGACCTGAGCCTGCTGAAAGGCCGTGTGGAAATTATGGCCGATATCTACCGCAAAACTACCCGCGACCTGCTCCTGAACGCCAGCCTGCCTTATGGCACCGGCCTTATGAACACCTCCGGCATGGCAACCGCCTTCAAAAATATCGGGAAGCTGCAGAACCAGGGGCTGGAGCTGACGCTGAACACCGTGAACGTACAGAAAAACAATTTCAGCTGGACCACAAACTTCAACATCAGCTTTAACCAGAACAAAATCCTGGCTCTGAACGAGGGGCAGACATCCTTGCTGAGCCAGGTAGCATTTGACACCGACTTCCGTAACACCTCACCTTATATTGCGCAGGTGGGGCAGCCAATAGGCCAGATTTACGGCCTGATCTGGGACGGCGTGTACCAGTATGAGGATTTTGACCTGGTGCTGGGTAACCATGTGCTGAAAGACAACATCCCTACAAACGGACAGCCAAGAGCCAACATCCAGCCTGGCGACATTAAGTACAAAGACATAAACGGCGACCTGGTGGTGAATGAAATGGACTTCACCGTAATTGGAAGAGGACTTCCGATTCATGTAGGCGGCTTCTCAAACAATTTTAGCTACAAAGGCTTTGACCTGAACGTGTTTTTCCAGTGGTCCTACGGCAACGACATCATCAATGCCAACCGCCTGCTGTTCGAAGGAAACGCCAAGCGCACACGTTCTCTGAACCAGTACGCCAGCTACGTGGACCGGTGGACGCCGGAAAATCCAAGCAACACGCTGTTCAGAACCGGTGGTCAACGAGATACTTACTACTCCAGCCGCGTGATCGAAGACGGTTCTTTCCTGCGCCTGAAAACAGTTGCCCTGGGCTACAACTTCCAGGAGTCGCTGGTAAGCCGCGTAAAGCTGAAATCGCTGCGGGTGTATGTTTCGGCTCAGAACCTCTTTACCTGGACCAAGTACTCCGGATCTAACCCCGATGTGTCGACCAGGCACTCCGCCCTGACACCGGGCTTCGACTTTGCCTCATACCCGCTGGCCAGAACCCTGACTGTAGGCTTAAGCACCACCTTGTAATCTAACTGCTGAGATATGAAACTGAAATATTACATCCTTGCTTCCGTGCTTTGTTTGGGAGGAACTTCCTGCAAAGACTTTCTGGATACCGAACCAACCAATTTTATAGCTCCTAACTATGCTACTTTAGCAGAACTGGAAACCGCCCTCGCCGGCGTGTATGATGTGCTGGGGTCGCAGGCCATGTACGGCGATGTGGTGCCTTACTGGCTCAACGTGAGCTCTGACATCGAATATACCAATACAGGCCAGTCAAACACCACTGCCTATATTTATACGCCAGCAGATGCCCAGATCACCAACTACTGGAAAACCCTGTATCAGGGCATTTACCGGGCCAACCTGCTGCTGGCTGTTGTAGACAACCCTGAGATTGACGAAGCGGCGCGCAATAAAATAAAAGGCCAGGCCCTGTTCCTCAGAGCATACTATTACTTTCAGCTGGTAAGCAACTATGGCGATGTGCCGCTACTGCTCACCGACAAGCCTTCCATTTCGGCGGTTGACATACCGCGTACCCCTATGCGTGAAGTGTACGACATGGTGATTCGGGACATGACGGAGGCGGAAGCGCTGGTAGAGGATGTGGCCGGTCCGGGCGCAGAAGGAGGCCTTAGCTATGGCGGCCGGGTGTCGCGGTCGGCTGTGCAGGGAATTCTGGCACGGGTAAACCTGAAGATGGCTGGTTTCCCACTAAACGACCACTCCAGGTACACTGAAGCGTTGGCCTGGGCAAAAAAGGTGCGTGACTCCGGCAGGCATGGCCTGAACCCGGATTATACCGATGTTTTCATGAAATATGCCAAAGACCAGTACGATGTTAGAGAGAGCATCTGGGAAGTGGAGTTCTTCGGCAATAACACCGGGGCACACAGCGAGTACACCTACTATGTAGGGGCGCGTGGGGGCATCCGGAACCCTTCAGACCGTGATAAAGGAATCAGTGGCGGATCTGTGCTCGCTACCCGCCGGTTGTTCGATTTGTATGAAAAGGATGCGGAGAACACCGACGTACCCCAGGCCTCGCCCGACCTGCGCCGAGACTGGAACATTGCCCCCTTCACCTATGTGGGCAACCCGGCCGTGTACACGCCAAACCCCGACATCTGGAGGCGCACCATGGGCAAGTGGAGAAGAGAGTATGAGGTGGTGTCTCCGAAAGACATCAGCACCTCACCACAGAATTTCCCTATCCTCAGGTACTCCGATGTGCTCTTAATGATAGCAGAAGCAGAAAACGAGCTGAATGGCCCGACGGCTGTGGCTTATGAGGCCATAAACGAGGTGCGTAGAAGAGCCTATGGCCTCCTGCTGCCCAACCCGCCCAAACCCGACATAAACGCCGATCTGCCGGACGGACTTGGCAAAGAAGAATTCAGGGAAATACTCAAAGATGAAAGAGCGCGCGAGTTCTGCTTCGAGGCTTCCAGAAGGCCGGACCTGATCCGCTGGGGCAATTTTATAGGCGATATGAAATCCTATATGAGCTGGGCACTTGCCAATGGAGCGGCGCAGGGGCACGTGCTGGCGCAGACCAACGTGTCGGAACGTAACCTGCTGCTGCCCATCCCTACCTACGACATGGCCCTGAACAAGGCACTTACACAAAACCCAGGATACTAAAAGACATTGGTTATGAGATATTTATACGGAATGCTTATCGCCCTTACATTGCTTTCGTGCGATAAGACGATGGAGGTGGTTGCACCTGATTTCGATGTGCAGGCAGAAAAGCTGACTTATAAGGTCGGAGAGCCTGTTAAGTTCAATTTTACA
>NZ_VRTY01000103.1 GCF_008017455.1 Pontibacter qinzhouensis
CATGTAAATAGCTCTATTTCAATCAATTTACAGCTTTCTTAGCCATTAAACAAGTGCCTAATTCAAATAAACTATTTCAAAGCGCTGCACATGGCAATATCTAGTTCAGTGAAGTATAGCAGGCAGGCATTGTAGCCATACTTTATTAAATTTTAGGTATTCTGAAAAACCAAAAGAATTCGAAAAAATATGAAAACAAAATAACGTCAAATTGTTTTCATATATAAAATAATTATTTATCTTTGAATCTGTAATCTAAGTATTAGAAGCTGCGATAATTTATGTCTTCTGGTCGAGGTGCAAGTTCTGAAGGAAGATATAGTTAAGGCTATATTTTTTTTATTTAACCATTAACTAACATTAGTTCACGGTTGATTATTTAATAGTTTTATTGCCCATACACTCAGTTGCTGCCTAAAATCTTACTTAGCGGCTCCTGGTGTGCTCCACAAAGCCACGTTAAATTTTGCTGTCAGCAGGCGGTTTTAATATATTGGCTTGCCACCATTCCCTTGTGTTGATGAAGTGCTGTTCTGGCTCTTTAAGTAATTACTAATTGCTTTTGCTGATGTAATAATGGCTGAATACAATTCCTAAACTATACACACATGAAAAAAATAATCTACCCATTCAGTAAACTGCTGCTTCCTTGCATGCTGCTGGGAGTAAGTCAGGTTGGCTTTAGCCAGCAGCAGGCATTCTCGCAGTTTGCGGAGAGCAACCTGCCAAAAAAGACTATGGCTGCGTTGGCAGGAAGCAAAGCAGGGGCAACAGACAAGGGCGGCATAACCAGAAGCCTGCAACAGGAGGGTACGGTAACTGGTAGAGTACTTGATGAGAATGGCACAGGCCTGCCAGGCGTAACCGTTATGCTAAAAGGAACATCACTAGGTACATCTACTGACCTGGATGGTAATTTTTCGTTGGCCGCTCCTGCTGCAAACAATACACTGGTTATTTCTTACGTAGGTTATGTAACCCAGGAAGTGCCTGTTAATAACAGAACGACGCTAAACATTAACCTGGTGCCAGATGCCAAGGCGCTGCAGGAAGTGATTGTGGTGGGCTATGGTACCCAGAACAAAGCAAACCTGACAGGAGCCGTGTCTACGGTGTCGGGCCAGACCCTGACGCAACGCCCTGCGCCAAATGCCGCGAACTTAATACAAGGCCGCGTAACCGGTGTGCAGGTAACGCAGCCCTCTGCCGAACCAGGCCGCGATAACCCGAATTTTGTGGTGCGTGGGCGAGGTACCTTCGGCAATACAGGCCCACTTGTGCTGATAGATGGCGTTGTCGGCTCTTTTAATAATCTTTCGCCAGATGATATTGAGTCGGTAACGGTGCTGAAAGATGCTGCTTCTGCGTCTATTTATGGTTCCAGGGCCTCTAACGGTGTAATTCTGGTAACTACAAAGCGTGGTAAGGCCGGTCAGCTCAACATCAGTTACCGGGGTAATGTGGCAACGCACACACCAACCGCTCTGCCAGACCTTATCACCAACTCAGCCGAATACATGGAAATGTATAACCAGGCGGCAGAACGGAACGGTATTGCATTCAGGTACACACCGGAGCAGATAGCACAGTTCCGTAACGCTACAGACCGGGAGCAATTCCCGAACTTCGATAATGTTGATTACTATATAAACCCTGCCACTGTTACAAACCACAGCCTATCGGTATCGGGTGGAGGAGAAAAAAGTAGCTTTAACCTCTCGCTGGGCTACCTCGACCAGAACGCCATGATTTCGGGGTATAATTTTAAGCGGTACAATGCTTTGTTAAGTTATACGTCGGAGCTAAGTAAATATGTAAGAGTAGGTACAGTTATGAACCTGACTCATAAAGACAGAAACGAACCGCCATTTACGGGTGAGAACATGGCGCTTTCTATTTACGCAGCTGGGCCGCTCTACGGTCCGTTTTTACCTGATGGTAGCGGCCGCATTGTGTCTAGAGCCTATCAGTTAGAGGGTAGAAACCGGAACCCGCAGGAGTACTATGCCATGGGCCGCCAGCGAACGCAGGAGTACAATGCCAACGCGCAGGCTTTTATAGATATTACACCGCTTAAAGGGCTTACCTGGTCTACCAAAGCTGCGCTTAATTATGTAGATGAGTTCTATAAAATGCACCAAACGCCCTACACGGCTTACCTGTCGCAGGAACGGAACCCAACTACCGGCGACTACAGAGCAGACTCTTTTGGTCCTGATATTTTAGGTGTAACCGACCAGTACTCAAAAGAACTGACACCAACTATTTTCTCAACGCTTACTTACGAGAAGAGCCTGAACGACATGCACAACTTTAAAGCATTAGTTGGTTATGAGCAGGTGTCTTATAAGTTCCAGACGTTGAGAGCCAGACGCATAAATACGGCCTCTCCTGTGCTTGACGAACTGACAGCTTACACAGCCGAGAACCAGTCGCTGTTCTTTACACACCCGCGCCTGCCTGGGTTAAACGGTCCGTCGGAGTGGGCGCTGCAGTCATATTTCGGTCGCTTGAACTACGATTATAAAGGTAAATACCTGCTGGAGGCAAACCTGCGCTACGACGGTACCTCCAGAGTGTCGCCAGGTTATCGTTGGGGTGCATTCCCTTCTTTTTCTGCTGGCTGGTTAATGTCTGAAGAAGATTTCTTCCGGAATACCTTTAGCGATGCGATCGGTAACTTCAAACTTCGAGGGTCTTATGGTATTTTGGGTAACCAGAATATTGGGCCATATGCTTACCACAACAACCTGGTTATAAACAACGTGTTCTATCCGTTTGGGAACACAACAGCGCAGCAGGGTGCTGTTGTAAACCTTTTCGTGGATCAGAGCATCCGATGGGAATCTACCCGCATGCTGGACCTGGGTTTCGATATGGATATTAAAAATGGTCTGCTCGGAATCGCCTTCGACTGGTTCCGGAAAACAGGCTTCGATAACCTGGCTAGCCCGCCCGTACCAGCGAGCCTTGGTTTGGGAGCGCCCACCATTAACAACGGCGAAATTCGCAGCCAGGGTATAGAGTTAGAACTGACGCATCAAAATAAGGTAGGAGAGGTTACTTATGGTGTAAATGCCTTAATTTCTACGGCCAGAAACAAAGTAATCGATATTCCGGTGCCTTCCAGAGGATCACTTATAAGAGAAAACGGCTTGCCTTTCGACTCTCATTTCCTGTATCAGTGGGATGGTATTTTTCAGCTGAACGATTTTAATGATGATGGTACTCTTGCCAGCAATGTGCCCCGGCATGTGGCCAATGCCAACCCAAGACCCGGCGACCTGAAAATGAAAGACCAGAACGGTGATGGTATAGTAGACGCAGACGATCGTGTGGTCGTGAAAGGGGCCTACCCGGACTATATTTACTCTTTTGGGTTTAATGTGGGCTTCAAAGGCTTTTCGCTCGATGCCTTCTTTCAGGGAGTGCAGGGGCAGCAGTCAAGGGTAACAGGCTGGGGAGTAGATCCTTTCCACCAGGGTGCTGCACCAACCGAAAAGTGGCGCAACGCCTGGACCCCATCTAACCCTACAAACGAACTTCCGGCGCTGTATGTGCAGGGGTACCCAGGTGTGCAGGCGTATGTTAACTCCACCTACTACCTGCGCGATGCCTCCTATCTGCGCCTCAAAAACGTAGTGCTTTCCTACTCCCTACCAAGTGCGCTGGTTTCCAGAATCAAAGCGAAAGGTATAAGTGTGTACGTGTCTGGTGAGAACCTGCTTACCTGGACCAAGTACGAAGGCGGCGACCCTGAAAGAGCCAGCATCACCGGCAACTTTGCGCAGTACCCGCAAGCCAAAATCTACAATGTAGGCACTAACATTAACTTCTAATGCGTAAGACAATGCGAATCAAACATAAAATCTCGATACTTTTATCAGCCACTATGTTGGTTGCAGGAGTTTCCTGTAAAGACTTCCTCGACAAAGTTCCACTCAACAGTATATCGAACGAGACTTTCTGGCTATCAGAAGGCGATGCGCAGGCTGCTTTAACAGGTGTTTACTCCAGGTTGCAGCAAAATTTTCTGGGCTACGAACGGGTTTACCTCGACGGACTTTCTGATAACGCCTACCTGGACCCAGGCAATGGTAACCAGAGCAGCATGCTTAACATGACCATCGGCAGTATTTCGCCGGTGCTTGGCGGCGCCATCAATAACATATACAGCTCGCCGTACCGCGCCATCACCTCCTGCAATTACTTTTTAGATAACATAGACAGAGCACCTATAGCAGAAGAAACCAAAACGAGGTACAAAGCCGAAGCACGCTTTATTAGGGCGCTGGCCTATTTTGACCTGGTGCAGGCCTTTGGTGGTGTTATCATCTACCGTAATTTCTTTGCCGTAACAGATGATGCCAAAATAGCCAAAAGCACACCTGAAGAGGTGTATGCCTTTATTCACGAAGATCTGGATTTTGCCATTGCCAACCTGCCTGATGAACGTTACAACGGGCGTGCTGTAAGAGGTAGCGCCCAAGGCATTAAGGCACGAGCGCTAATCACGCAAAATAAATTCAGCGAAGCAATTCCGGTACTGCAGCAGATCATAAACTCAGGCAGGTATGCCTTGGCAAATAATTATGCTGCCCTGTTTCGTACGGCAGGTCAGGCCAGTGCCGATGTGAATCGCGAGATCATGTTCTCGACCCAGTACCTGGCTCCGAACAACGTGCATCGCACAAGTCCGGGTGCTGCCGGTATGGACATAGAACTTGGCTGGTTCTCGCTGATGCAACCTTACAAAGACCTGGTAGATGCGTATGAAATGACGGATGGCAAACCTGCCAGCTTATCGCCGCTATTCGACCCAGCCAACCCCTACGCCAACCGAGACCCGCGCCTTGACATGACTGTGAAGTTGCCCGGCGAAGTTTGGCGCAACGGTGCAGGAGTAGAGTGGGCCGGTAGTTATACCTCCGTAACCGGTTTCCTGATGGAGAAATACGTAGACCTGTCGAGGGCACCTTTTACAACAGCCACCGCCCAGAACTCCGACCAGGACTACATACACCTGCGCTATGCCGATGTGCTGCTAATGTACGCCGAAGCCATGAATGAAGTGAATGGGCCTGGCGAGGAGGTTTACAATGCTCTAAACCAGGTCAGGAGCAGGCCTACTGTAAACATGCCGGCCGTAGACCAGTTAATGTACAACACCCAGGAATCGTTAAGAGAGTATATCCGCAACGAACGCCGTGTAGAGCTTGCTCTGGAAGGCCAGCGCTACAACGACTTAAAGAGATGGCGCATTGCTCATATTAAGTTACCAACTCTCCGGACTCCTGCCGGTGCACAGCTTCAGTTTAACACGACCAACTATGTGCTGCCGTTTCAGCAAGCGGAGCTAGATGCCAACCCGAACCTGGTGCAAAACGACGGTTATAACTAATCACTTTTGAATTCCTGTAATGAAGATGCGCCAGAAGGGTATTTTCATTACAGGAATTCTTTTTACTTGTCTCCTTATTCGGCTCGAGACCTTGAGGCTTTTTGCGCTAAAAGTTCTCTGGAGGCTATTTCCATTAGAATAATTTAATTGCTGATTGTTCTAAGATTAACTGTTAGATGTGAGGAAGTGAAAATCTGGAGATGGGTAATGGCTGAACAAGTTCCAGAGTCTGCTAGCCCTTGGCAAAAAGTTGACTAAAATCTGTCTGAAGGCCATTTTCATTAGAATAATTTACAGGTATCTCTGCCGCAAGCTTTCAGCTCGTTGTTTTATAGGAAACGAGTTTTCAACACGCGAGGACACTCGCGCCATCATATTTTTTAATTTCTGATTTTGAATTTGGAAAAGCACTAACGACTTGAGTCTATGATACTGCATTTATACATAAATAAAGTGCGCACTAATAAATAGCTATCTCCGTTAACAAACCTGTGCTGTTATCCTTAGTTTTACGTGGTAGAACAACAGTTGAGTTTTATTGACTAAACACACGTAGCATGCAAACCAAGCGAACCTCCACACGCTGTGCCCTTTTACTTATGCTGTTTCTGGCAGCAGTCTCTGCCTTTGCGCAAACGCCCGACCTTACTTCCTACAATATTGTCTGGAACAGCCAAAGCAAGAACGCCAGCGAGTCGATGCCTTGTGGTGGTGGCGACATTGGCCTGAACGTGTGGGTCGAGAACGGGGAATTGCTCTTCTATATGTCCAGGAGCGGAGCTTTCGAAGAGAACAACATATTTCCGAAATTTGGCCGGGTACGCGTTAAACTCTCGCCTAACCCGTTTGAAGACGGTACCAGTTTCAGGCAGGAGCTAAAGTTGCAGCAAGGTTTAGTAGAGATAGCCGGAACAAAAGGCAAGCATACTGCCACGATCACCGCCTGGGTCGATGTGTTCAGACCTGTTATTCATATAGACGTAGCCAGTAACCAGCCAGTGCAGGCAACTGCTACTTACGAGAGCTGGCGCACCAAAGACCGGGAACTCCTGCAGGGCGAAAAATTCTCCAGCTCCCTAAAATGGATCAAAACCCCAGCCACCAGTTACAAAGACATTATCGATTTTACAGGAAACGAGGTGCTGTTTTACCACCGAAACCAGGACTCGACCATATTCGACCTGACGGTAGCAAGCCAGGGACTCGATTCTGTGAAGCACCAACTCCTGAACCCGCTCAGGCACCTGACCTTTGGCGGGCGCATGCGGGGAACCAATATGTTACCAGCCGGAAAAACACAGGGAACCTACCTGAACACTCCTTTCGAGGGCTGGAAACTGCAAAGCAAATCGGCCCAGCGAACGCACAAACTGGAAGTGCTGCTGCACATTGCGCAGGCCGAAAGTCAGTTGGCCTGGCAAGCCGGCCTCAATAAACTGGCAAAAGAAGCCAGGGCGGCAGAGCGAACCGCCTTCCGCAGGAGCCAGGACTGGTGGAAAGGATTCTGGCAACGGAGCTATGTGCTCATCAACCCGAACCAACCCGATGCAGCTGCGGCTCCCTGGCAGGTAGGGCGCAACTACCAGCTGTTCCGCTACCAGTTGGCCTGCAACGCTTTTGGCAGCTACCCAACCAAATTCAATGGCGGGCTTTTTACTGTAGATCCTGTTTTTATAGACTCAACTAAATACCCTTTTACACCTGATTACCGCAACTGGGGCGGCGGCACCTTTACTGCCCAGAACCAACGGCTGGTGTACTGGCCCATGCTTAAAAGCGGTGATTTCGACATGATGCCCCCGCAATTCGACTTTTACCGACGTTTGCTGCCAACAGCGGAGAAACGAACCAGCTCGTACTGGGGCCACAGAGGCGCTTCTTTTACCGAGCAGATCGAGAATTTTGGCCTGCCGAACTATGCGGAGTACGGGCTAAAACGACCACATGGCTTCGACCCCGGCGTAGAGTATAATGCCTGGCTGGAGTACCACTGGGACACCTCCCTGGACTTCTGTCTGATGATACTCGATCTGCAGCGCTACACCGGCAAAGACATAAGCCAGTACATGTCCCTGATCGAGAGTTGTGTTGTCTTTTTTGATGAGCATTACCAGTACCGGGCTGGCATGCGTGGCGCTAAAAAGCTGGATGAGAACGGCCACCTGGTGCTGTACCCCGGCACGGCAGCCGAAACCTTTAAAATGGCCTATAATGCAGCCTCTACTGTTGCCGGCCTTAAAACAGTGCTTGGGCGTATGCTGGAGTTGCCACAAGAGTATGCCTCCGCAGAAGCGCGTGTGCAGTGGGAGGAGATGCTGAAGCGGGTGCCGCCTCTCAGCTTCCGCGACATGCAGGGCCACAAAACCATTGCCCCGGCCAAAAGCTGGGAGCGCATGCAGAACACCGAAATACCACAGCTTTACCCGGTGTTCCCGTTCGGCATGTACGGCATAGGCAAACCCGACCTCGAGGTTGCCATAAACACTTGGAAGTATGACACCGATGCCATTAAGAACAGGAACTACACCAGCTGGCACCAGGACAATATTTTTTGCGCCCGACTTGGCCTTACCGAAGAGGCAGCCGCTATAACCGTACAGAAACTTCAGGACGCCGATCGTCGTTTTCCTACTTTCTGGGGGCCAGGGCACGATTGGGTGCCCGATCATAACTGGGGAGGTTCCGGCATGGTGGGCTTGCAGGAAATGCTCCTGCAGGCTGATGGAAATAAAATTTACCTTTTCCCGGCCTGGCCCCAAACCTGGAATGTAACATTTAAACTACACGCACCCTATAACACCACTGTAGAGGGTAAATTGGTGAACGGAAAAGTGCAGGGCCTGAAAGTTACACCCAAGCACCGCGAAAAAGACATAACATATATGAATTTTCGATGATCCCGTAAAATAAAGCAGTTGTTTATGTCAGGTAAAACCGTAATAAATACCAGTCTTTGCGCCATCGGGTACTTAAAAAATTAATAAGCTTAGTTTGTTTTATAAATAAATTTTATATTTATATTTGAATGCAAATACTAACAAACATTTATGTCTTCTGGACGAGTAAAATTAACAGGTATTACCTGGGATCATAGTAGAGGTTTAGTGCCAATGGTGGCAACAGCGCAGCGTTTCGGTGAATTATACCCCGAAGTGGAAATTAAGTGGGTAAAACGCTCTCTACAGGATTTTGCTGATAAACCGCTGGGCGAACTTGCCAGCGATTATGATTTAATTGTGATTGACCACCCTTGGGCCGGCTTTGTGTCGGCTAATGAGGTGCTGGTGCCGATGGAGGCGCATTTGCCAGCCGGCTATTTGCAGGAGCAAGCAGAAAACAGTGTAGGTGCCTCCCACAGAAGCTATGCCTGGGATGGAAAGCAGTTTGCACTTGCCATAGATGCTGCCACACCGGTAGCCTCTAGTCGCCCGGACCTGCTGCAGAAGCATAACCTGCAACTGCCCGAAACATGGGATGAGCTGCTGGAACTGGCCGATGCAGGATTTGTAGCGTTCCCGGCCATACCGATCGACACGTTGATGAATTTTTATATGTTCTGCCTGGCGCACGGCGAAGAGCCTTTTCTGCAGGAACAGGAGGTGGTAAGCCAGGAAGTGGGCATCAAAGCTTTGCAGACGCTCCGCCAACTCGCCGGCAAGGTAGATAAAGCCTGTTTCGACTGGAACCCGATAAAGGTATACGAGGCCATGACCCAAACCGATAAGTTTGCGTACTGCCCCTTTGCCTATGGCTACACCAACTACTCGCGGCCGGGTTATGCCCGGGAGCTGCTGCATTTTCATGATGTGGTTTCGTTTGGCGGTAGCGGTAAGTTAAGAAGTACACTGGGCGGAACCGGGCTGGCTGTGTCGAGCACCTGCAAGCACGTAGAAGTAGCCATGCAGTATGCTGCTTTTGTAGCCTCTCCGGAATGCCAGCAAACACTTTACTTTACAAGTGGCGGACAACCCGGGCACCGGAAAGCGTGGCTGAACGAAGAGACCAACCGGCAGTCGGCCAATTTTTTGAAAGCAACATTACCAACGCTCGACAGAGCGTTTCTGAGACCAAGATACAACGGCTATATGCACTTCCAGGACCATGGCGGTACACCTATCCGCAACTACATGATGCAGGGTGGAAACGAGGAGCATGTGCTGAACGAACTTAATACATTATATAGAGAATCAAGAAAATGAAGCCACTGGAGAATCTGGTAGTGCTGGAGTTCTGCCAGTTTATGGCGGGGCCTTCGGCAGGCTTGCGGCTGGCAGACCTGGGCGCAAGAGTGATAAAGATAGAGCGGCCCGGAAAAGGAGAAAGTGGCAGGCAAATTTCCATTAAAAACCTTTTTTCAGGCGACGATGGAATTGTTTTTCATACGATAAACCGCAACAAAGAATCGTACGCAGCCGACCTGAAAAGCCCGGAAGATCTGAAACGCATTAAAAAGCTCATTGAGCAGGCTGATGTAATGACACACAATTTCAGGCCGGGCGTGATGGAAAAGATAGGGCTCGATTACGAAACCGTGAAGGCCATAAACCCACGCATTGTGTATGGTGTGGTAACCGGTTATGGCAACAAAGGCCCCTGGGCCTCCAAGCCAGGTCAGGACCTGCTGCTGCAGTCGCTCTCAGGGCTGTCCTACCTCTCCGGCGATAAAAACGATGCGCCAACACCATTTGGACTGGCCGTAGCCGATATGCTCTGCGGTGCCCATTTTGTGCAAGGTATTCTGGCCGCTTTAATCCGAAGAGGTAAAACAAAGGCCGGTGCGCTGGTAGAAGTGAGCCTGCTGGAGTCGATCATCGATTTTCAGTTTGAAGTAATTACCACCTACCTGAACGATGGTGGCAAACTGCCAGACCGTGCCATGCGCGGCAATGGCCATGCCTACCTCAGCGCTCCGTATGGTGTTTACAAAACAAAAGACCGCTACCTGGCCCTGGCCATGGAAGACCTCGATACTTTAGGCGAAACACTTGGCTGTTATGAGTTGTTAGAGTACAAAGGCAGCGACTCCTGGTTTGTGTACCGCGACGATATTATGCGCAAGCTTGGCCTGTTCCTGAAAGAAAGAACGACCGCAGAATGGCTGGCCATTCTGGAACCCGCTGACATCTGGTGTGCCGACATCCTGAATTATGAGGAGTTTCTGAACCATGCCGGCTACAAGGCTCTGCAAATGGAGCAGGAAACGGTTACAGCCACCGGCGACAGAATCCGGACCACCCGTTGCCCGATCAGGATTGATGGCGAACGCCTGTTCTCGCCTAAACCTGCGCCAATGGTTGGCCAGCATGTAAAAGACATCGAAAGAGACTTTAATTTATCGGCGGGCTATGGCAATGCTTCCTGATACTGCAAATAAAAACAAACTTAATTAGTCCTGCTGCTGTTCTTGATGATCATGCGTGTTGATTTACAGGCTATTAAGTCTGTAACACGAGGCTGATGCCGTAAAACATTGGCTTTTTTGTGTTAATGCACAGGCAGCAGCAAATAAATACTACATTATCTAGAACGGAGGCCATACCTGGTTATGCTGATGATAAAACCTTTAGAAGATATACTAGTCGTAGATTTCAGCCAGTTTCTTTCGGGCCCATCGGCCAGTCTGAGGCTAGCCGATTTGGGCGCTAGGGTAATAAAAGTAGAAAAACCCGAAACAGGAGATATTTGCAGGCAACTGTATGTCTCTAACCTCATTATGAACGGCGACTCGTCTGTGTTTCATGCCATAAACAGAAACAAAGAAAGCTTTGTGGCCGACCTGAAAAGCGAAATAGGCCGAAACGAGGTGTGGGAGCTTGTAAAGCAGGCCGACGTGGTGATGCACAACTTTAGGCCCGGCGTAATGGAACGCCTTGGCTTCGATTATGAGGCCGTGAAACTGGTGAACCCGGAAGTGGTGTACGGCGAAATATCCGGCTACGGCGACGAAGGCCCCTGGCGCGATAAACCGGGCCAGGACCTGCTGGTGCAATCGCTCTCTGGCTTAACCGGCCTGAGCGGCAACGGCGACAAAGGCCCCGTACCAATGGGCATTGCCATTGTCGATATCTTAACGGGGGCACATCTGGCACAAGGCATAATGGCCTGCCTGGTGCGTAAAGGAATCTCCAATGTGGGTGGGCTGGTGCAGGTAAGCATGATGGAGTCTATCGTCGATTTTCAGTTCGAGGTAATTACCACCTATTTCCGCGATGGCGGCGAACCAACCGTACGGTCCCTCAAAAACAACGCCCACGCTTACCTGGGTGCACCTTACGGCATTTACCGTACCAGCAACGGCTACATGGCCATTGCCATGGCTTCTATTCCGCAACTGGGCGAACTGCTCAACTGCCCTGCGCTGCTGGAGTACCAGGAGGTAGCTTCCTGGTTCAACGAGCGCGACCAAATAAAATCGATACTGGCAAAGCACCTGCTGGGCGGCACTACTGAACAGTGGCTGGCCATACTGGAGCCGGCCGATGTCTGGTGCTCCGATGTCCTGACCTGGGAAAAGCTCATGCAGCACGAAGGGTTCAAGGTCCTCGACATGATACACGAAGTAACCATGGGCGATGGCTACCGCTACCGCACCACCCGCTGCCCCATTAAAATAGACGGTGAATACCTGCTCTCGAAAAAAGGAGCACCAAAGCTAGGCGAGCACACTGCCGCCATTATAGAAGAAATGCTCGTAAAGCACACCCTGGGCAAGTAACAAAACAGGCAAGGGTTGAACCTGAAAGGTCTAAAAACCTTCGGAAGGCTATTTTCATTGAAATAATTTGTTGATTGCAGGTTGTTGATTGCTGATGGTTCAATGGCTTAATTGTTAAATGGTTGATTTAAAAATGATTGATCAGTCTACCTTATCGCAAGCTCATAGCTGTTAACATAATAAAAGTCTTGAGTCTGAAAAGCCTTGAGTCTTTTGTCCAAAAAAAGCTTTGGAAGGGCAAAACCATTAGAATTATTTTGACATAAAGACAAAACTTACTTGTAGGTACTTTCCATTTCACCGCCATAACACGCACCTATGCCTGAAAACAACAAGAAGCTACGATTTGCAGTCAGAAAATTTGGCCCGTTTGAGGCCGCTTTAGAGAAGGCATGGGAAGCCTATTGTAACGAGACAGGTTGTACCTGGCAGCTGGAGCCGGTGCCGATGGACCTGCACGAGCTGCACGAGGCAACATTAGGCAACAGCGGGCTCCTGCGGGGCGACTGGGATATTGCCCACCTCAACACCGACTGGGTAGCCGAAGCGCATGCCAAAGGTGCCATTGCCGACCTGGTTCCTTTTATACAGAAAGACAGCCCGGAGGAGTTTCCGGCTGGCTGGTCTGATGCACTCCTGCAGATGCAGCAGTTCGGGGAGCAGGTAGTAGGGCTGCCTTTCCACGATGGCCCCGAATGTTTGATCTACCGCAAAGACCTGTTCGAAGACCCTACAGAAAAAGAAAACTACCGCAGCCAGTTTGGCAAAGAACTCGCGCCACCCACCACCTGGGACGATTTTGTAACTATCGCGCGCTTTTTTCAGCGGCCGGAGCAGGGGCTGTATGGCTCCCTTTTCGCGGCTTACCCCGATGGCCACAACACCGTGTTCGACTTTTGCCTGCAACTCTGGACGCGGGGAGGAGAACTTGTGGATGCTGACGGGAACATAAACATAGACACACCCGCAGCGCAGGAAGGGCTAACGTTCTACCGTGCCATCTTAAAAGACAAAACGGCCGTGCATCCAAGCTGTGCCGAGTTCGAGTCGGTTGGGGCGGGGCAGGCATTTGCCCGTGGCGAAGTAGCCATGATGGTGAATTGGTTCGGTTTTGCCGCCGTGTGTGAGGTAGACCCAACCGCTAAGGTAAAAGGCAACGTCGACATAGCCGATATTCCGCATGGGCCAACCGGAAAAGGAACCTCGCTGAACGTGTACTGGATGTATACCATCGGGGAGGGCAGCACCAAAAAAGACATCGCTTACGATTTCATAAAGTTTGCCACTAACAGAGAAAACGATAAACTGCTGACCCTGAGCGGTGGCATCGGGTGCCGCATTTCTACCTGGCACGATCCTGAAATTAACCGGATGGTACCTTATTACCACAAATTAGAGGAGCTTCATAAAAACTCCCGAACATTGCCCCGCCACGCCGATTGGTCCAGAGCTGCCGCCATTATCGATCAGGTGGTGCTGCGCGCAGTCCAAACCGAAGAACCTATAGCATACATCCTGCAGCAGGGGCAGCAACAACTAAACCAGCTTTTTAGCTGATAAAACGGTGCACGAGCGAGCGTCCTCGCTCGTGTCTACTATTGCAAGGCCTCCGGCCGTTACAGAAGTCGAAATTGATAAAACACATTCAGCAAATTTTAAAACTTAGAGAAGTACACTGATCAGGATTTAAGATTCAATCAGTCTCTCCATCGCTCATTCAAAATAATGCAGATACCTTACAAGCCTGAACTGCCACAACAGCCGCTCCCGATCGTTATTATCGGGGCTGGCGGTATTGTGCGAGATGCACATTTACCTGCCTACAAAAAAGCTGGTTTTACGGTGTTCGGTATTACCGATAAGGTACAGGAAAAGGCCGAACAGCTAGCGGCAGAGTACCAGATTACACATGTGTTCAAATCTGTTGCAGAAGCAGTGGCAGCTGCCCCCGAAAATGCCGTGTACGACATTGCCCTCATGCCCGCTCATTTTGTGGAGGTGCTGCAGCAACTGCCAGAAGGTGCTCCGGTGCTCATCCAGAAGCCGATGGGCGATTACCTGGCGCAGGCGAAGGAGATTTATGAAGTTTGCCAGCGCAAGCGATTAAAGGCGGCTATTAACTTTCAGCTGCGGTTTGCTCCGTTTGTGAGTGCGGCACGGTACCTGGTAGAGACTGGCCTGATTGGTGAGCTTTACGACATGGAGGTGCGGCTAACGACCTTTACGCCCTGGGAGCTTTTTCCGGCTGTAAAGGTGCATGAGCGGCTGGAGATCCTGTTCCACAGCATCCACTATATCGATCTGCTGCGCTCGTTCCTGGGCGATCCGGAGCGGGTGTATGCCAAAACGCTGCGCAACCCGCACAAGAACCTTTCCTCTTCACGCACTACCATTATTTTAGATTACAACGATAGCCTGCACGCCGTTATCAACACCAACCACGACCATAACTTCGGGCCAAAGCACCAGGAGAGCTTTATTAAATGGGAAGGTACCAAAGGAGCCATAAAAGCAAAAATGGGCCTGCTGCTGGATTACCCCCACGGCGTGCCCGATAAGTTTGAGTATTGCCTGCTACCGGAAGAAGGGCAGGAGCCCGTTTGGGAAACAGTTGAGCTGGAAGGAAGCTGGTTCCCCGATGCCTTTGTAGGCACCATGGCCAGCCTGATGCGCTTTGCACAGGGCGAAACCACCCATTTGCCAACCAGCGTAGAAGACGTGAGCAAAACCATGGCCGTTGTCGAGAGCGCGTACGAATCGAGCAGCAGCGGCGGCGTAGAAATAAAAAAGCATTTAATTAATTGATGAAGCTTTATGCATATCAGATCTCAATTTTACGAAGACTACACCCTTGGCGACACCAGAGAAACACTGGGTAGAACCATTACCGAAACAGATTTTGTGCTGCACGCCGGCCAGACAGGCGACTTCTTTCCGCACCACATGGATGCCGAATGGTGCAAAACACAACCCTTTCAGCAGCGCATTGCACATGGCACCCTTATCTTCAGCGTCTCTATAGGGCAAACAGCCTCCGAAATTAACCCCGAAGCTTTCTCGAAAGGCTACGACCGCCTGCGCTTTATAAAACCTGTTTACATAGGTGATACCATTCATACAAAAGTTACGATTTCCGAAAAAGAAGACGATAAGAAACCTGAATACGGCAAGGTGGTGGAGCATGTGGAGGTGTTTAACCAGCGCGGCGAAATCGTGATGGTGGCAGACCATATTTTGCTAGCTAAAAAGAGAGAGGTTGCTGCTTAGGTAGCAATCCTTTTTCCTCTTTTAAATTAACCTATGCTAGTGTGGTGTGCTTTCTTCTCTATATTTGATGTTGTAACACCTAAAAGCCTTGACCCTCAAAAGCTCAAAATTCTTCTGAAGGCGATTTTCATTCGAATAATGTAGACTTTTGGTTGAGTGGATGCCTGAATAATAGCATACACTTACCTGAAAAAGATCTGAAATCTGGCATCTAAAATCTTTTCCAGGAGAATAGGCTAAAATATCTGTATTTAAACAATCGTTAGTTATTTGCTCCTCGGCAACCAATACTTAACCCCGACATCTCCACCTTTACCTCAACCATGATAGTACCTAATCCTATTGCAGGAACAGTCTTGCACGCTGTAGGAGGAATTTCTGCCTCGACCTGCTACCTGCCTTACCACCAAACAAAACAATGGTCCTGGACCTCCTTCTGGCTGGTTCAGTCGCTTTTCGCCTGGATAATTGTGCCTACGATGTTAGGTATCTTTACTGTGCCGGACTTTTTCTCCATTCTGGCAAGCGCACCCTCCGATGTGGTGCTGGGTGCTTTCCTGCTGGGTGCCTGCTATGGCTTTGGCGGCATGTCGTTTGGCTATGCTACGCGCTTTATCGGCTATTCGCTTACCTATACCATCTCCATCGGGTTGTCGGCTATTATTGGCACGCTCACGCCTTTGCTGCTGCGAGGCGAGGTAACGGAGTATTTTCAGCGGCCGGGCGGCGGTATTATTCTAACAGCCATGTGCGTGTCTATGTTAGGTGTGGCGCTCTGCGGATGGGCCGGTTTTAAACGCGAAAAAGAAGCAGGCCAGAGCCAGCGCTTCGACATGAAAAAAGGCTTGCTCCTCACGATAATAGGTGGCATACTATCAGCTGTCTTTAACATCTCGCTCGAGTACGGGCAACCTATTGCCGACATGGCCGCAGCCAACGGAGCAGGCCATTTTGAAGGCAACGCTAAACTGATTGTGTCGACGGCCGGTTGTTTTGTGGTGAACCTGGTGTGGTTTATGGTACTGGCGCTACGGGAGGGCAACCTGAAAGAGATGACGAGCAAAGGCAGTGGCCTGGGCAAACTGGCTATCCTCAGAAACTTTATGTGGTCTGGCCTGGCAGGAACACTCTGGTGCTTCCAGTTCTTTTTCTATGGCCTGGGGCACGTTAAAATGGGCAACTTCCAGTTTGCCAGCTGGCTTATCCACATGTCGATGCTGATCTTTTTCAGTTTTGTGGTAGGCGTTATCATGAAAGAGTGGAAACATGCCTCCCGCAGAACGTACCTGTTGCTAATCGGGGCGCTCGTGATTTTATGCACCTCCTTCCTGATTATGACCTATGGCACCGTTAAAGGGCAGGCAGAGATGGGGGAGGTGCCAACAAGCAGTGGGCATTAGGGCTGCGCCAAATTAGAAATTAAAAATTATGCTGGCGCGAGCGTCCTCGCTCGTGACGACTATTCCGCGGCCTCCGGCCGCTTTGAAAACTCATTAAGATCCGTAATTCACTTTTTTCTGAATCACGGATTTTAATGAGTTTAACAGATGACACAGATTTTGAGATTTAACATTCCCATCCGTGAAATCCAGTCATCCGATTAATCTGTGATTCAGACAGGCAGCAGCTTCAGAAAATACTTGCAGTTTTGAAAAAAAACTAAGCATACCGCTCGCGCAGCAGTTGCATCATGTACACATTTACATCCCATTGGCTGGTAATGGGTTGCTGGGTAAATGGCAGGGGTACCATGTACGGGTAAGGGCCAAATTCGGGCGTGATGGTGAGTAGTGTGTTTTCCTGCCTTTTCCGTTTCGCCACCTCGTCCCACCAGGCCAGGTGATGCTGCACTGCCTCCTGCCACTCCGGTACGCGCGGGTCCGGCACCTGGGGCCCCTCCGGGTAACCAACTCTGGCATGAATGTGCTCTGTGCGCGAAATAGCCAGTTCCATCGCCTCCTGCTGGTCTTCTAAATACGACTCGGCCACGTTTACCCAATGCGAAGCATCAAGGGTAATTTTCAGGTAGGGAATTTGGCGAAGGTACTCGGCGGTGATGTGGGCAGCAAAGGCAAACTTATTTCGGTGTGTCTCGTGAAACACCTCTACACCTGTGCTGTTGGCAAAATCTACAGTTAAATCAATAAGGGTTTTGTTCTGCTCAAACGTGAAGAAATCTTTACCTGTCTGGCAGTCTATTTTTAAGGCCGGGAAGGAGCGCATTTTGTCGAGCCAGGCCGCGAAGATGTCGTGGTGTTTTGCAAAGTCAGCTTCGTACGTGGCATAATGCTGCGGAATTACTTCCAGCCCATGCTTGCCCAGCTTCTCCCACACCTCGCTCAGTTCCTCCCTGGTCATGTCGTTCGGAATAGCGCACTCCATGCCATTGTACCCGGCAGCTTTTATTTTTTGCAGGTACTCGTTCCAGGGCAGGTGCTCGCAGCCCCAGCGCGGGCAAAAGAATTTTACGTCCATAGCTTTAGTTGAATGAGTGTTTTTTTGACTGAATGATTGACTGAATTATTCTAATGATTTTGGCCTTCCAAAGGTTTTTACCAGGTTTAGGACATAGGGCTTCAGGCGAAGATGTATGAATTCTGATAAGTTGAAATAAGAAAGATGGTGGAGGGTGTTCAAAATTCACTCAATCATTCAGTCACTCAATCAAAATTCCTTTAGCCTCTTAACTAAACTAGACCTTGTGCTGCCGCTGGAACTGGTAAGGCGTGCATCTAAGTATTTTCTTAAACTGCTCGTTAAAGTTCGTGAGGTTGTTGTAGCCGCTCTCGTAGCACACGTTGCTGACCGAGACATCGCTCTCCATCAGGCGTTTGCAGGCATAACCTACTCTGATTTCGTTTACGAAATGCGTAAAGTTTTTCTTGGTTCTGTTCTTGAAATAGCGGCAGAAACCAGAGTAGCTCATGTTGGCCAGTTCGGCCACTTCGCCTACCTGTATTTCGTTTTTAAAATTCAACATCACATAATCAAACACTTTGTTCAGGCGGTCGTTATCGCGGGAGTTCTGGCCACTGATCTCGGTACTGGAGAGCAGTTCAAAATCAGGGGTGTCAGCGAGCGTGCTTAAAATGCTGAGCAGGCAAATAAGCCGTTCCATACCTTGCAAAGTAAGCATATCGTTCATTTTCTGACTGATATGTGCCCGCGTTTCGCCGGTAATATGCAGGCCCATCCGCGATTTCTGAAACAACAGCTTCAGCTTCTGCATTTCAGGAATCCGTTTGAACTCGCTTCCTAAAAAATCTTCTTTAAAATGAATTACCAGCGAGCCGCCTTGTGCCTCAGCATCTTCTTTTCGGAATAGGTGTGGTACATCCGGACCCAGAAACGTCAGGTTTCCTTCTTCATAATCGGAAACATGGTTACCTACAAACCGCTTTCCTTTTCCTTTTAATATAAGTACCAGTTCGTATTCGGTATGGTAGTGCCAGGGAGTTTCGAAATGTGGCGTAAAGAAAGTATCCGCAACAAAAGAGCAGTGCTCCGACAAAGGGAGTTTTTGAATATGCGGCTTCATTTGATTTGTTTTACGTGTTAAATATACCTTTAATTTACCAGATTTATTGTTTAAACGGTTAATATATGTCAAAAAAGTTTATTTATTTGCTATAAAACCGGTGGCGTTAAACAAAAATAAAATCGAACTTTGAATAAGTTATAAAGAAAGAGAACGAAGAATATCGTAAATTATTGAAATTTTTTATTACTTAGTATATTCTTTACGTTTTTTGTTCAACAACCACAGGCCGGAGTGATGGCAGGCATGGCAAAAAAGCAGGTGTGGAATTGCAAAAGCAGGCAACTGCTTTTTTTAATCTTTAAATATAAACAAACATTAGTTATTTAAAATCACGGCATACCTCATACTGGCAGATACTTACCTGTGGTTATCTGGCTTTGCAATAAATGAATTGAATTTTCTGTCGAACATAAACAATAGTGCAAATGATCTCAACAAACTTAACTCCAGCTCAAAAGGCACAATACGACCAGGATGGTTACCTTATCATTAAGAACTTCTTATCGGAAGAGGAAGTGGCCTTGCTCTACGGATTGGCTGTTGAAGATGCACAGCTTCGCAAAAACGCCTTCGAGTTTAAAGACCAGAGCGGCAAGCACACCCGGCTAACCTTGTGGTTTACACCCGGCGACGATACATTTGGTCTGCTTACCCGTAGCCAAAAAATAGTGAATGCGGCACAGGCTGTATTGGGCGAAGGAGAAGTTTGTCATTTTCACTCGAAGCTCATGCAGAAGGAACCGGAAGTGGGAGGAGCCTGGGAGTGGCACCAGGACTACGGCTACTGGTATAAAAACGGTTTTCTGTACCCCGATGCCATGCTGAGCGTTATGCTGGCGCTAACGGAGGCCACCAAACTGAACGGCTGCCTGCAGGTGCTGAAAGGCTCGCATAAAATGGGACGCTTTGAACATAACTTTGCCGGCGAGCAGCAGGGAGCCGATATGGCCTTTGTAGAAGAAGCCCTCAAGCTTTGCGAACGGGTTTACGTGGAGCTGGAGGCTGGCGATGTGCTGTTGTTCCACCCAAATTTGCTGCACATGTCGGAGGCCAATTTATCGGATAAACCGCGCTGGTCGCTCATCTCGGCTTATAACCTGAGCTACAACGTGCCTTTCCGCGAAAAAAATACATCGTGCATTACTCCGGTTAAAGTAGTTCCTGACACGGCCATTCTGGAGTCTGATCCGGTTGGCTTGTCGGCACAGACCGATTTTCTGAATAAGGAGAACGAAATAACCCTGAAAGTTAAATAAGTAGAAACAGAGCACATAACTATGGACACATCGTTAGATATTCAGTTAAACTATCTCCCTAAACTGCCTCAGAACCTCGGGATGGGTATTGGCTGTATCGGCTCGGGTTTTATTATGGCCGATTGCCACCTGGTGGCTTACCGGCAGGCAGGTTTTAACCCGGTGGCCATTGCCTCGCGGCATCGTGCCAACAGCCAGTCTGTGGCCGACCGGCATGGCATAGATAAAGTGTACGACTCGTACCAGGAACTGCTGCAAGACCCTACTGTTTCGATTTTAGATATTGCTGTTCCGCCTAATTTCCAGATAGAGATTGTGCGGGAAGCCGTAAAGCATGCCGACCATATAAAAGGTATATTGGTGCAGAAGCCGATGGCTGTAAATTACCAGGAAGCCAAAGAAATTGTGCGGCTTTGTGCCGAGGCAGGCATAAAGCTCGCTGTTAATCAGAACATGCGCTACGACCAATCTATCAGGGCCTGCAAGTCGCTGCTGGACCAGGGGGTGCTGGGCAGGCCGGTTTTTGCCTCTATCGATATGCGGGCCATTCCGCACTGGATGCCCTGGCAGAAAGAACTGGGCTGGGCCACCCTCCGCACCATGAGCATCCATCACCTCGACGCGTTCCGGTTCCTGTTCGGCGACCCCGACAGGGTGTACTGCAGCGTAACTGAAGACCCGCGCAACGGCAAGGATTTCAGGCACGAAGATGGGGTGTCGCTGTACATACTGGAGTACGACAATGGCCTCCGCACCTCCTCCTGGGACGATGTCTGGACTGGCCCGAGCCGCGAAGGAGCAGCCAGCGACATTTATATTAACTGGCGCGTAGAAGGCACCGAAGGCATGGCAAAAGGCAGCATCGGCTGGCCCTCATACCCTGCCCGCACCCCCAGCACCCTCGACTATACCACCGTACAGGAAGGTGAGAAATGGTTTAAACCACGTTGGGACGAAGTCTGGTTTCCGGATGCGTTTGTAGGACCCATGGCTCAACTAATGTGTGCGATTGAGGAAGATACCACGCCAGAGATAAGTGGTGAAGATAACCTCAAAACCATGGCCCTGGTAGAAGCCTGCCATGTGTCGTACCGTGAGCGCCGGGCTGTAGCTATTAACGAAATACTGGCAACCTGATTCTGCGGGAACAAGATACAGGGCGCAAGACACAGGACTTTTTTATGCTGAGATGGAGTATGTTTTGTGGTTAGAGCATGTTCAAATCTAGCAGAGTTTAAGCAAGAAACTATTCTGTTTAAGTAAAGCGGATTCTCTCTTTCTCTGGTAACTCTAAAAAGTCTTGTGTCTTACGTCTCCTTATAAATTTATACAAAATCCTATACCTAATCCTCATTTTTCCACTATGATACAAGTCGGCATATTTACTGGTTACTTTCCTTACACGTTAGAAGAAACGGCCCGCAAAATCCGGGAGATCGGGTTTAACACCGTGCAGCTGGACCTGAGCTTTAAAGACATGGACTTGTCTACAGACCAGATAACGGCCGAAAAATGCCGGAAAATCCGCGATACCTTCCGTCGCCATAATCTGCCGATTTCCTGCATTTCGGGTTATACCAACCTGGTGCATCCCGACCCGGCAAAGCGGCAGGCAAACCTCAAGCACCTGAAGCAACTCATCCGGTTCGCGCACGACATGGGCTCGCCGTACGTCATCAGCGAAACCGGCACCTTCGATACCGAAAGTGACTGGGTGCATCATCCAAAAAATAAGACGGAAGAAGGATACGAGGAATGTGTGAAAGTTATTCAGGACATAGTAGATTTCTCGCGCGAGCATGGCGTTACCTTTTTAGCTGAAACCTATGTGAACAACGTGATCGGTTCTGTAGAAGAAACCCTGCGTTTGTTCTCAGATGTAACAGACCCGCACCTGGGCCTCCTTATGGACCCGACCAACTACTTCGAGGAGCACAATATAGACCAGATGGACCAGACGCTGAACTATATTTTTAACGCTTTGTCGCACCGTATAAAAATATCGCATGCCAAAGATGTGAAACGTGCCACAGCTGCACAGGGAGTTAAAATGGCCGACATTGATGCCAGTGAGGCCCACACTTTACGTGGCGTTGGCATGATCGAGTTGCCGGCACCTGGCTTAGGTTCCCTGAACTACGACCTGTACCTGCAGCGCCTGAGCCGCGACTACCCGAACATACCTATTATTATAGAGCACCTGGAAGAGGAAGATGTGCCGCGTGC
>NZ_VRTY01000104.1 GCF_008017455.1 Pontibacter qinzhouensis
AAGCTTTTACTCGACCAATACCTGTAAAAATACAATGTATATTTTTACGCACTCCGGGAGCAGGGGGTGTCCAGTTTCACCGGAACAAGGTGTTCACTTTCAAACGGAATATCCATATAAAGGGTATGGTTGGTGGGGCTGCCAAAAGTTTAAGCTATTTGCTGCTGCCTTGCCGGTAGCCATAACGAAGTCGGAGACTTCTATTTTTCATTTTTTATTTGAAGGTCCCCTGCGGAACACTCCAAGTAGCGGGGGTAACTCACTGAATTATTGATTCTAATAATTTAATAAATTATCCCAAGTAGAATAGGAAATTGGAAGAAATAGGTATTTCGTAACCTACTTTTTTATTTTAATCCATGTAGACCTAGTGCCTTTTTCTTCAGATCCGGATTTATTTTAATTAAGCCATTTGTTTTTAAATTGTAAAAAACCTGTTTCATAGAGTCTGGAGATTGAATTCCGGTTAGTTCTCTTGCAGTTCTGTTATGTATTTCTTCGTGTGATTCTAAATACTCCATTACCGTCTCTTCTGGGCTTGCAAGCGCCCAAGCGCCTCATGTTTGATAACTACAAGTACAGAATTAGGCTTTTCAATAATTTCTGGGTGCTTAAGCCTCAGGGCCTGAATCTCTTTGAAAGCAGTGTTAAGACCTTCTCCAACATCTTTGTTGGGAGGATTTGGAAACTTATTTATTAGTCGGACAAGTGTACCGTTCCTTGCCGCTTGCTCAGTCAGTATGTTATGAATTGTTACATGACCTGCAAGTACACCTGGACTTCCTATTTCAACCCTATTATCAAATACACGAATGTGTATATCTGAAGCAATACTGTAGTCTCTGTGTAACACAGCATTAGTTATGATCTCGTGTAAAGCTTATTCAGGATATTTAGCGGTTTCTAATACTGAATCTTTTAATATTTTGCTGCTCTCAATTATTTGCTTAGTTTTTTCGACTGCTAAATATATTTGCTTGTATATAGGTCCTTCAATTGATAATGGGTCAAAATCTAAAGTCTCTCTACTTCCTTCAATATCCTTAGTCTTATATCTGTAAAGTTTTATTCCACTCTGCTTAGGAAGTGCTATTAGAGGTTCATCAGCAAATAGAAGTACGGCTGAAACACGTGGAAGATTATTGTATATATTTGCCTGCTCTACATCATCAAACCCGTTCCATCTTCTACTTTTTGATCCTTGTTGATTTATTTCATCTATGCCAATATAAATATCTCCACCAACAGCATTTGCAAATCCAGATAAAGACTTAGTTAGTTTACTTGGCTTTATTTCCTTTGACTTTAAATCATTAAAATGATCTTCTTCTAGTTAAAGGATTTTATCTTTTTGAATATTGTTTACTTCTATAGTAGGTATAACCATAATCTCGTTTTACTAAATATTGTATTTTTAAATGTATATTCAAAGCAAAACGTAGTTAATTCTGTCCCCTATACTATCTCCAAAAACAAAAAGCCCTATAAGCATAAACTTACAGGGCTTTTTTAATTTAAATGTACCCTCAAGCGGACTCATATCGAACTTCTTTGTGGAGGATTTAGAGAAGATTATCAGTTTCTATGATGAACATGAACATATCTTTTCATAGGAGCATTTTAGGTAAGGGAATATTATGTAAACAAAAAAAGGGAACAGTTTATATGTTCCCTTTTTTTGTTTTGAATATCATGCCTATGCTGCAATTGAAGGTGTCGGTAAGAGTTGAGGCTGTAATCTGTACATCTCGTTAAACATTATATTTTCGAAACTCTTTTTCTCCTTATCATAGGTTAAGCCATCATTTATAATTGTTTTTAGGAAAGTCTTCTTTTCATACGTCTGTAGTTTCTCGTACAATAACGATGGGTTTTTCAAAAGCGACATTACTTTTTCGTGTAGGTTATTAACCTTTGGTACTTTTATCCCGTTCATGTCACTCTTCAAAGTATCGATCTTAGTCTCTGTTTCTTTCTTTATCTTTCGATAGGTACTTTCGTCTATATCGCCATCCAGCTTGCTAAGCAAAAGATTTTCGAGCCTCACTTGTAACCTTGCTAATCCATTCTCTTTTATGCTATGCTGTTGGATTAGGTCTGCATATCTCTCGTTGTATTTAACGTCTATAAACTCACGTATAACCTTTGTAAAGGAGTTATTAAGTTCGAGGCTTCCTAACAGTTGAAGACTGCTATCATGGATATGTTTTCCTGATATGTTTAGCTTACATCCATGATTACATTTATAATATGCTATACCCTTTGTTATATAGCCTGTAAGATTCTTGTGGCACTTGAAGCATTTGATGATCCCATTCATAGGAATTTCATCTTCATTCGTTTTCTTGTTTCTCTTCAGTGATTTCCCATTTAGGAGCTTCTGTACCCGTTCAAACTCGCTCACACTAACGATTTTTTCATGTTTACCCATAACGTAGGGAATGCCTGCGTCCAGCAATGTTTTATCTACCAATTTGCCACAGTAAATCGGCTTTCGTAATATTTCACCCAAGTATTTTCTACTTAGCATCAACCCAAAGTGAGAGAGTTCATCGGTAACTTCTGTGAGAGTTTTCTTTTGTAATATTAGCTTGAATGCCTTTTGTATCAATGGTGCCTTCTCTGGGCATAATTCAATCGAAGGAAGCAACTGATTATTTACATCTAATTTGCCCTTCTGGGAGCTGGTAATATAACCCAGAGGTGGTTTACTGGCGGTTACTCCCTGCTGTAATTTCGCTAACCTGCTGATAATGGTAATTTCTTTTCGCTCCTGATTTTCCTCGTTCGCTTTCAGGAATTCCTGGAATAAGCGCATCACCCCTGTATCACTCTCCGATGATAGTTTCTCTCTAACAACATGCAGGTAAATGCCTTTTCCTTTAAGTTCCATCAGTTTGTTACTTGCAACAGGTAGGTAACGTGAGAACCTGCTGGCAGAGAGTACTATCAAAGCATCATAACTATTTCTTTTGTCAGAAAGCTTCTTCATCATCTGCTTAAACTTTGTGTTCTCCCCTTTCGCACTTTCATAAGCCGACTCATGGTCAATAATTTCGAAACCTAACTCTTTGGCATAGTTGGTGCAAATAGTGAGTTGGGTATTTAAACTACCATTGTCGAGTTGCTCTTGCGATGATACCCGTGTTCAAATGAGACATTTTTTTCTGTTAATCGTTTTCGTATTCATCTTCTTCTTCTTCTGATAAGACGATGTCTATAGCTAATTGTAAAAGTGTTTCTATCCCAATCGTAGTCTCCATAATTTTCATTGATTTTCCTCTTATAGAAAATTGATTGAGGGTTGTTTTATTTTTTTCAAAAAATATTTCAGAAGTGCTGAGACTGCTGAAATCATGTTGATTATCCTGTGCTACATGGGAAACTAAAAAAAGAAAGCCTCTCAGTAAGCTCAGGATAATTCGTGTGGTCAATGTTATTTACAACTTAGTGCAGGTGTCGGCAGACCTACTTGAGTGAGTGTAGTAGCAATTAATGATTCGAATACACCCACATCGACAGAAGCTATGAGAAAACTGTCATGCACTGTCGTGAAGGCATTGGCGGTTAAATTAACCGCTCGAAGTGCTACCATGTCAATCAAAATACGGCTTTCCAAACGTTGCAATACCTGTGGAATGGAGTGAACAGCTGCATCTGGATTACCTGCTGTCATATTTGCTTTCTCTTCCTTCTTTGCCTTGTTGTTTATCAACTCACAGAGCCTTACAACATTCGCATAATGTATTTGGAGAATATCTTTCGCTTCTCTGGACTGACCTGATCTACTAAACAGCGCCCTGAAACAAAAGTCCTTTACTTCTTTTTTGCTATACTGCCCGTTGTATTTAATCCCAATCACTTGATAAATAGTATTGGATATAGACGCATCTACGAATTCCTTGACATCGTCATACCTGTCGTAAAACTCTTTCATCGTATGCATGATTTCCTTTAAGCGAGTAAGCTTCATTCCCTTTTTTAGCACTCTTATACACTGCTCTGGGTGCAGAACCATGCATGCGAAAAAGAAAAATTGAGAAGCTTTTAGGTCAAGCTCCACTGCTGGAACTCCACCTATTATAGTATGCTTTCTGACCTGTTCTTTTGTGTTTGTATAAGATGTGTGAAATCGCTCACCATAGGAATCTGATGCTGTTATGTTTAAATTACCCGTTTGCATTTCATTTACCCTAACAATCGTGTTATTCAATGCTTCTGTGTCGTTGAATTCTTGAGGATTTGCTATCGCCCATGCGGTAAAGCTTTCCACGTCAATGTTAGCTGCCAGCTCATATACCATTTCTTTCAAGCGCAACCTAAACTGGTCTTTCAGCAACTGTTGTTTCTTTTCCTGTTTCTGATTAAACAGCCTGACCAGCAGTCTCGGTGACTGATATTCGACACGGTGGTACGTGCGTATATCTCCTTTCTTTTTTAGGAACCTTTGTAGAAATTTGTATGACTTAGCAAAAGCATTCGGACAAAAGCTTTCATTTTTATTATCGATGTCATTCGTAAATACCCTGATAAAGCCAGCATCTTTAAAAAGCTGTATGTATTTACCGTAGTTTTTCCCGACATAATGACGTAGATCTATATTATGCAGACTAACAAAGCCAGCTCCGAAGGCGACCCTTCTCTTCTGCTCTTCGCTTACTTTCGTGCGCATAATGATCAGAAGTGTTGACAGAGATAAAGCTCTGTCGATCTCAAAAGGTGTCTTATTGCATTTCCAGTAGGTTGCTGCTGCTATCTCTAAATCAGAAATGTTTATATTTATAGGTAGCCAAGCATAACTCTTCCAGCTTTTTGGATGTACCTCCATTATAGCGGCTAACTTCTTCTGAAAAGCAAGACCTTTCGTTCTACCGACTGCTAAACCAACTGCCTTCCCTTTATGCTGTCCTTTTGTGCTTTTTTGCGGAGGCTTTTTTCGCCATTTGCTTTTTATGCTATTCCAGTATAACCTCGTTATTGGGTCTCTATATCCGTGTTCCATAATCTATAATTGTTTTTTATTATAGTTTGGAAATAGAAATAGTTTGATGATTTCCCAAAAAAAAGTAGGTCAACCTTTATTGATAGGAAGAAGGGAGAAAGGAAGATAGGATTTAATGGGCTTGTATAAAGTACCTATATATCTTTTAAGATAAAACATATAACCCAATCATAATAACGAAACTCTCTAAAGTACGCTTTTCTATACCACGACTGAAATGGAATTTCTAAAGTCTATGGAAAGATAAAGTGATGATTAATCCATCAAATCTATATATCGGTTACAAAAAGATCGATGCTGTATTATTCCCACGACATCGATCCTATATGTAAATAGTTTTCTAATCTAATTCTAAAGCAACGCTAATCTTAATCTTTCTTGTTAAATGTGATAGGCGCTGCTTTTCCTCCCTCGCCTTCCTCAGCGCTATCCTATCATCGAGGTTGTTTTCTAATATAATAATATCCTTTATAGCACCGTATGACTTGTTTTTAAGAAGGTTAATCCAATATGCGAATGGTGATTTTGTGTATCCCACATGAATGCAGTTGAACTTGCTATCCATTACTGCTACCAAATAGTTTGTCTCAACCAAATCTTCGAAATGCTTCAGTTTACTATAAAGACTTGTGTTTGTGAGACCATTTATTTCGGCTAATACTTCTTGATAGGCTCGTATATAATTGTCTCCGTGCTGTTGCTTAATGCGCCTATATGTAGCCACATCGACATCTTTAAATAAATTATTACTCATATAATTTCTGTAAAATTTTTTAATAACCATGTAGTAAATCGTCTGATTCAATCTACACGATAATTGTAAGGGTTAGATTATAGGATTGGTTATTTGCGACAACGCCAATCGTCAAAGAAACTTGTTGATTAAAGTATCAACAAGTTTCTTATAAGAGTGGTAGTCATTAGCCAAAGACAGCAGTTTTGATTTTATGACTTCGCCTTAGTGATATATACTCACCAGTATTGTATAACGTCCAATCATCATTGGAGCTTAGCAAGAGTAAGTCTTTCTCGGTAAGTTCGACTTTACATGCATAGTATAGCAGATCTTCTTCACTGGCATATTCGTCTGCTACGTAAACTACCGAATAGTCGTAACTTATCTGGAAAAAATCACCTGTGCTGATACTTATAAATACAATGGAGAAGGACATTGTAGCAACATAATCCGATTCTTTATGCATGATAGCACATACTATCAAGTCATTAAAATTGATAGTTTTAATTTCTTGCGCTGAATTATTATCCCTATAAAATAGGACATCTGTCGGCTTTATATACCCCTCCTTGTACCAGCAACAGTTGCTTTCTGTAATCAGTCCTCCTATTTTGTAGTAAAGGCTATACTCCGACTTCTCGGCATCATAATGTTCAGAGATTGTGTAGTCACGAATGTACTTCTCATTTCCATAGGAGCTAAATATTTCCTGTTTCTCCCAATAGGAGCTATCAAACAATAAGTCAAAATCGGTTTCGTATAGGCTGCCATTTGTACCAATGGTTCTTTCTAAACTTAAATTTTCCATATTTAAATGCTTTGTTATAGCTATTATAATTTCGAGAAAACCAATTGTTTTAGAATATTTCGAAATTATTTCATCATAGCAGATATAATACATATGTCTGCTATATAGCGTTAGAAATGACGAGCATTTAAAGGAATTGTAGCTATTATGAGCTATCGGATCCGCATTGCCATACTGATTTAATAATGTTTTTCCGTGCATCTGCTACAATTTGCATTTTACCAGGAATATTAGTAACTTTATACAAGAAACCTTCTTCTTTCAAATAATTTTATCAATACATATATCCGTTATTAAATGCGAAGAGCCTCTACCCAATTGACCGAGACCGAAATGATGGAAATTAAAACCGTATTGTCGGAGAAGTTAAAAAAGGGGCGCAATGCTGTCTATTATGCTTCTGGTACGATAGTTAAAGAACGTTATCAGTCTCTCCCATACGATACTATTGTTTTGGTTGATGTGGCTTTCAGACAGCCAATAACAGTAGTAGGGAAGGTAATATGTTTAGCCCTTTGGTCTACGTATGCGACTGCACTATTTAAAGAGCTTGGGATTCAGCTTGATGCCTATATAACTGGTAATGACGGGCTTGCGGAAGGTGGTGGGTTGTTCCCGCTGAACTCTAACCATAGCCTAAGCAACATACTTCCAGTTTTGAAAGAGACTTATATTCATATAGCTTTTCCAGATCAATACAGGAGGAAATGGAAGAAGCTATTCGAAGACATGCCGTTGACTTCTATAATACTATCGCCAAGCGATAGCGATTTTATAAATCCAGCGATTTTCTCTTCCATGAAAAAACCTGGAAGCTGTTGGAGGGTGACCAAGAAAGCTGAAGCCCCTGCCAGCTTTAGGCTTGGCAACAGAACCATAATTATTCAGAGACAAAATATTTGGGAGGACCAAGATAAAGGAACTCTATTTGTGCGCTGCCCTCCAAACGAAGCACACAATTTGAAGGCTGTTGCACCGAACGTTGAAATTTTGAAAGACTACACCTTTGAGCAGATTCTACGATTCTGTAACCGAAACGAAACAAAAGTTTTAAGATTAAGTCCTTGGCTGAGAGGGAATTATAGTTATTTCTTGCAGTACCTTAAAGCCAATGAAATAATTCAACCTTACCCGAAAACCATTCACTTCTATCATTTGCACAAAAATGACTTCCAGCAACTATATTCGATAGCTGAGCAGCATGCGATGTGTGGAGAAACAGTGTACCATGGGCATCGGTAGAACAATCAATGCCCACAAGTACACTGTTACGCTTCAAGAGCTACTCTAATCTTTTCCTTTCTTCTATATGATTTAAAGGTTGTGTTGTCTACATAGTAGATACAATCATAATACTCTCCATCATCATCCTCGTCAGATAACTCCCCAATATAAGTCATAAAAGGAAGCTTTTCTGCGAATCCTCGTACTCTTTCAATATCATCTTCATCTCTATACTTGATACCAAAGCCTTCTTGTCCAATCTCATAGCCCCATCCGCTCATATCCACAAACCTGGTATATTCGAACCCTTTTTTTCTGTAAACCCATTACTTTCAAACAAAGCTTGGACAGCGTGAAAATCATGAATGCAGCGAATGTGTGCCGTTGCAGACAGTATGGTTTGTTGTGAAATTTTCATAATGTTAATATATAATACATGTTAAACTAATTTAAGTTATACTTTTCTGTTGCTACCTGATTTGCAAATCTTCCAGACCAGCTTATACGTCTGCTGTTACTTGCTGAATCTTGTCCTTTCTAATAACATTTTTTGTGAGGGTAAGAATGCTGTTGACGTCTATGGGCTTATTATGTAAGCTATCTATAAAATCACCATTCTCAAGTAATTTATTCCCAAACTCATGAATTGAGTCTACCATTACCCTGCTTACCTCACCGTATGTGACAGGTCGCAATAAGTCTGTAGGTTTCCTATATTCAGGATGTACCCGCATGTAATGCTCGATTGTGTAAAAGAGTCGTTTTACCGAGGTTGCCATTTCTTCGGCTTTGTTTTCATCGTAGTAGTTACTGCCGTTGTAACAAATCTCTGCCAATATCTCTGACAAATCATGAAGCCTGTTTCCTGGTATTTTCCAAATAATGTTATCTGTTGCCATGTTTCTTGTGTTTTAGTTTCTAAAAGTCTTACAGAATGTTCATTATAATACAGCATCGACTTTAGTTTTATAAAACACAGAATATATTTCTGTCTTGCTGTTTCGAGGAGTATTGGCATCAAGTTCTTTTAATTCTGTTGTGAGCATCTGGACTTATACCTCGAGAGTAGGCAAGTAGAGTATTCTCTCCCAACTATTGCTTTCAACCAATTACAGCGACTATAACAATCTTGAAAGGACAGGTTTGGGTAAGGAAGGCAGATTTCAGAAGTCCCATCTAAAGCGATAACAAGATCTTATATCCTATACATTCTGAAAGCTGCTCTGCTGAGAGGAGTCGCTTATAGGCTAAGCTACCTGTGATAAGCGACCTTCTACGCCATGTATGCGGATGATAAAAGGAACAAGGAAGTCGATATAACTCAACTTCCTTTTCTCTGTGGAATGGTGTTCAAAACTACATCTATTATACCTCAGATTGTGTTTTTGTTTTAGACCACTTTCACAAGTTTTGGAAGGTAATACCAAACCGTAAACAGCGACAGGTACATGAGCGTCACCAGAGGGTGAAAAAGGAACTGGAAGATATGCAGGGAAATGATAAGGTGCCGAGAAATAGAAAGGGACTAACGTGCTATTTAAATAATCGATCAGCATTAATCGAGTTTATTGAAAGAAATGGAGACCATCGAGGAACGATAATATTAGTTATTGCTCATTAGCGGATTCAATCCTATAATACTTCCTAATATAAAATGCCTTCCTGATATTATAGAAATGTTTAGTACTTTTCAACCCTTGCTCAGATGCATGCCCATCAGCATAGCCTTCTTCCGAAATTGGGTTGTGGTAAATATTAGCAACAGGCATTATGCCACGAGAGAACATCTCGCAAAAGGTTGAGCGTAAAGCAGCATCTTGTATATTGAGGATTGTAAACACATCGTCTACCTCACTGGCAGGAAACTGAAAGAAGCCGATTGGAAACAGCATGATGCCGTAAATGTTATCGAATGACTTAGCGATGGCTCTTTCCTCGGCATCCATACACTTCATTTCATGTACCATCGCTTGGAATTCCTCTTCTTCGGCTTGAGCTTTCCCAAAAATGCTGTCAATGAAATCTTTAAATTTTTCGTGTGTTGTACCAGCATCTTTTAACATGGATACTTGCAGCCTAAGCCCTTCTGAGTCTGATTGAGCAATTAACTGCTCAAGCTCAGCCATGGTATTAGAGGCTTCTTCCATTCTATCTAAATAATGCTCTAACTCATATTTGGTAGAAAGAACCATAATCATGTTCTCTGTATGCCTAATCTGAGTGAAATAACTCAGTACCTTCTCCAAAACAGCAAGCATAGCCTCATATCGCTGCTGACTATCGGGTAGTGGCTGTGAAGGATGATTAGGGATTTGCTTATCCACACGAACAAGCGCTGAGTACACATCAAACTGATACCTTACTCTTACTTGGTTGAGCAATGTACTATGATAGGTGAAATAGTTTTTGCTATTGGTTGTTTCCTGAATTAGCTCCTGAATCTGCTTATCCCATAGAATCCGAGCATCCGCCATTTGATTTGCCACCACTAATCTATCCTCCAATGAAAGATCATTATGCCGTTCATGGCTGTTGATGGCTGCAACCCCTTGCACGTAATCTATATTCATTTCATAGCCTTCGTGGAGAAGCAGCTCACATTTTGCCATTTGGCTCACTGAACCAAAAGCATTGGGATGGGAGATGATGCGTTTGAGTTCTCTTACAAACTGCTCAAAAAGAATTACTGACTGCGTGTAGGCTTCACGGACTTTTTCTAACTTGACGTACAATCCTAATTCATCATCACCTTCCAGTGTCTGAATCACCTGCTCATACCCTTCCTGCCTCATCATGCCCAATGTGTATTTTACTGTCGTATCAAAAAAGGTTAGATACTTAATCAAATAGTCAGGAAGTTGATTAGAATTTAACCTTGCGTGTTTAAAAAAAGACAGTGCGCTTAGCAGGTTGCCACTGTAATAGTTAGCCATACCTAAGACAAGATTATATTTTGCGGTAGTACCTATGTTGCCAGATGCTTCCTGATGCACATGGATAATGTCTTTCCATCTCCCTTCGTTTATCAACTCGAAACCTACACGCTCAACAATATTCCTGATCTCGGAATCATCAATCACTCGCTGGTTCAAACCTATAATGATTTTGTCGCTTGGTTGTGCCAGAGAAGGTAGCATGGCAAGTCGACCGTTAAGACCACGCATCATTTTGCCGTGTTCCAAAGCAATATTATAGATTTCGTCCACCGCTCTCGAATCCAACTGCTTGTGGAACCGCAATGTGTGGCTTAGCTGGTCTTCCCAATCTGGATTCTTTTCTTGTATAGAAATGAGAAAATCGTTCAGGTGTTCATAATAGAAGTTATCATTATCAGCCAGATAGAAGCCATAGAAGGCAGGTTGTCCGTTGTTAATTAGATACTCAATGTTTGATGTTTCTATCGACTTGCTGTAGCTTTCGTCCGTATTTTTGTCCGCAGCACCCTTACTTTTTAATTGAAAGTTAAATCCGAAACCTAATTTCCGAGAGTCGTATTTAATTTCACACCTGTAATCAATTCCATTGTCAATAACTTCACCTTTCAGAATGAAACGTTTCTCATCAAAGAGACTTTCAAACTTCTTTCGTGACAGAGTTTCCTGTTCTTCGTTGGTAGAACTTTTAGGAAGGCGAATATTATCAAAATCTCTCATTAGCATGGATGATAACTAATCAGTTTCCGAAGTAAAGTGATTAAGTCAAAGCTCTCATTCTTTGCAAACCCACATGATAGACAAATACTATTGTTGAAGGCGTGGACTCCCTGTCTAAGCGTTGAACTGGCTTTCCTTAGTTCGAGCGGATTACATCGGCTATTTCCTCTGCTATTTCCTTCACTGTATAGGAAGATGTGTTTCTTGCTACTTTGTCTGCCAGTGATGGACTAAAATCTATTACTTCTTGTTTGGTAATGTTGTGCCAGATGGGCAACACAATCTGCTCACCGCTCACTGACTTGGTGATGATACCATCAAGTTCATAATTAGTCCAGCCTTTTTTAATAAACTGCTTTGATAGCACCACTATTCCAAACTTGCTATTGGCAAGCCCTTTATCAATTTTTCTTCTAAGACTGTCACCTATTTTCAGTTCGAACTCATCGTACCATACGCTAAGTCCTTCATCTTGCAACGCATGAGCAAGTGGTCGCACCACATCATCTTTATCATCCGATGCATGGGAGATGAAAACATCATATTTTTTTACGAAGCCATCATCATGATGCCCTGGTGATTCATCACCTTTGTGGACCAGAGTCGGTACAGTCGATAGTGCTGGCTGTCTAAGCTCAGGCAGTGCGCTCGGCATCATTCTGATTGAAGAACGAACTGAACCCCTCAAGCCTTGCATATCGACAGTGACGTGCCAATGACCCGTATTAGGCACTTGAAGTCTTACAGGTGATTTAGTTGCAAGTCCTCCGTAATACCTATGCTGCCGACCATTCTTGTAGCTATTGAAATTTGAGGAATCCATTAGCCGAACATTAGCAGCATTGCCCGACAAAGTAATTTCGACAATCTCGCCTCTTTTCTTGTTACCTAAATCGTAGTGCGTAAATTTCATAATGGCAGTATTCAGTTTATGGAGCTATTGTGAAAGAAGAATACTTTATGCGTTAGTTTCCTCGGTAGCATTGATAGTCATCACTTCATCAATCTCCCTCATCAGCCTATCAGTTTCGGTCAGGGCTACGATGATCTTCTGGTAGTGCAGGATGTCTTCGAAGGTTAGCTCCCGACCTTTCCTGTCTTTAAGCCACTTCTGCGCTGGCTGATAGCCACCGATGTAGAACTCCCATGCGGTCTGTGGAACATCTGCGAAGTATTGGTTATCGTTGATATAGACGTTGCCGTTCTCGTACCGTGGCTTGTCTACTATGTTGTTGCCATCGGCTGGATAGCTGGTGATGTAGTTCTCAACATCTGCGCTTTCGAGTAGATGTATCTGGCGCAACTTCCCGCCCAACTCCACCAATGACAAAAATTCATCAGCATCGGTTGGATACGGTACACGTGGGAAATCTATCTTTAGAAACTCCTTATACTTCTCACGATAAGATGGGCTATGTAGTACAGCGTATATGTAGTCTAATATGTCTATCGGTGCAAAAGTGCCTGGTGTGTTTGCTTTCTCAGATGTGAACTTCAACCCCACCTTCTCAGCAATTTGCTGAACAATCTTTTTATCAAGGTTAGGCGTCCGAGTTGGTCGGTCATGTATATTTATCTGTGTAGAACTTTCAGGGTATAGGTATAGGGGAAAGGTATTAGAGTTGTCTAATGACGAAGAATAGCATTTATCAGTAACCCCATTAACTATTATCGGAGTTAAAAATTCATTACTTCTCGACCTTCTTACCAAAGACAAACCTAAATTATCTCCTACAATAAAATGTTCCATCACCTTTTGGACAGTGCGCCAAACCAACTTATTTTCATAAAAAATGTAATGTTTATCAAAAGGGCGATAAGCAAATGGAACAACATATTTTGATAGCTCTTTAACTCTTTGAAGATTATTCCAACCAGCTAAAATGTCCCAACCTTTCTTTTCTTTTACATTGAAGGTACGGTGTAAGAGTTTAGCATCACTGGGACTATTTTTAAAATCGGTGAATCTCTCTAATAGAACCTTATCACTTTCATCAACAACAAATTCGTCATGTGCTGTGGTGACTCCTGCGCCATTAATTTTGAATAAGTCAAGTAACATGAAGCCCTTATCATACAGAGGTTTATCATCGAAATCCTTTTGGAAAAAATAGTAATTGGGTGCCGAGGTTTGCAACTCGTTGAATGGAATTGTTTTCAATGAATTACTAACCAAAAAGTCATATTTAACTTCACGCTTTCCAAACAAGTCAAAGTGATAAACCTTACCAAGTTCACCCGCTTTCTTTTCTCCCGTTTTAATAAATAGGTTAATGCTTACACCTTGCTGTATATCAAATACATTTACGTCAGGTGAACCATCAGGTGAAACCTCTTTTTTCTTACTGTTCCCATGTAAATCTATTGTATAAATTTTGTCATAAGTTCTAAGTAAATTCCAGCGCATACCTCTGAATGTCGGGTTTTCTAAGAAACCATGTGGATTGATGAATGCTAATACTCCTTCGCCATTGCGCTCTATAAAATGTTGCCCATACCGAATAAATTTTACGTAATCATCATTTATCCACTTGGAGTTTTTTTCTTTCAGTTTAACCTTATCACCTGGTTCTTTTTTATAATCCTCCATCAATCTCATAATCCATTCTCCTTTGTTAGCACTTTCACCGCTATAAGGAGGATTACCAATCACACACATAACAGGCGTATCACGCTTAATATGGTTCGCTTCATTCGCCTCATTAGCCAGTGCTGTTGCAAACAATGAACCTGTATCTGGATGATGTTCTTCTAAACTGTTGGTAAGGTAAATCCTGAAACGCTGGTCTTTGGTAGGTTTATAGCCTGTTTCACCCAAGAGTAAATCAAGTTTTAAGTGCGCCATCGCATATGAAGCCATGAGCAACTCGAAGCCATTCAGTCGAGGTATAAGGTGGTTCTCGACATAACTACTCCATACACCTTGCATGCTCTTATACTTGCCGTGAATATGCTTAACTACTTCTGCTAAGAACGTTCCTGTACCTGTGGCAGGGTCAAGTATCTGCACCTTATGAACCTCATGCTCAATCTCCCGTTGACCAGCCTTATACCGCTTATCATGGGTCGGGATGTTCAGTTTGACCTTAGTTTTAGAGGTGTCAGCTAAGCCCTGTGGAAGATTGAACTCCGTTTTGAGTATATCATCAACGGCACGAACAATGAAGTTCACGACTGGCTCAGGCGTATACCATACGCCACGTGCCTTGCGTAGCTTCGGGTCGTACTCGGCAAGAAATGTCTCGTAAAAGTGGATGATGGGGTCGTGTGTCTGCGTTGCCTTACCAAAGTTCTTTAGTAGCGCAGCTATATCGGTTGCACGGAATAAATCTGCCAGACCATCCACGATCCAGACTATTCGACTATCAAGGTCATACCCTGCTATGTATTGGAATAAAGTACGTAGGAATGGATTCGATTTGGGTATTAACTGAGCAGCTTCTTGTCTACTGAAAGTTGATAACGAGGGGTCATGCAATCGGGCAGCGAACATGCCATAGGCGATGGTCTGTGCGTAGATATCGGCAAATTCTCTGGTCTTGATGTCGTGAATCAGTATCTGCTGGAAAGCATTCATCTGCTCTTGCAGCGTACTATTCTCGTGGTTTTCTTCATCACTGTTCAGAGCCTTTTCAATTACGTCTGCAAGCATTCTGGCTTTTGCAGCCATCATCTCTGCCAGCTTCCTCGAACTCTTGATGGTCTGACCTATATGGGTACAGAAATCTTTCATTAACCCCTCAAACATAGCGAAGTTCTCTGGTAGCGGATGTATCTGACCATTCTGTATCTCGCCTATCTTGACAGACGTTTTGAACTCCCCATCTATGTATAAATGGAAGTCGAGGTAGTCGGTGATGATAAGGTTATCAAGTGAGGCACGGTAGCGGTCGAACTGCTCCTTCAGCGATTTGCTATTCAACACTACGCCAATATCCTTTGCCTCGATATAGCCCACTGGAATATCATTCTTAGTAATGATATAGTCAGGCGCACCGCAAGCTACCCGAGCAGGCTCATTGGTCACCAGCACATTAGGTGCTAAAGCCGATATCAGTACTTGTAGATCGCTGCGATAGCTATGCTCTCGGGATATGCCTGTTTTGTATCTGGTGTTGAGGATGTCGATGTATTGCTGGATGGTCATTTGCTTTCCTAATGGCTAAGTGTAGCTGAACAATATAAAAGTTCAATATAGCAATTAAAGGAGATTATATGACCAAATTTCTTGAAATGTCAAAAAGCGAAACTGGCTGATACAGGTAAACTGTAGCTACCTAAGAATGGTTCGGGTAGCATAAGTATGGTAGTAGATAGTTTAGTCTCCACTTAAAACTATGCACTAAAAAACAATAAATAGTACCTCATGGATTTCAAATACTTAATCTGCGATGGAAAAGGTTTGAGCGATTTTGAGCTTTCTAAGAAATGGCATATTAAGTTCTTTCAACCTATAATACTTTATCTGGGACACGACATCAAAAACACCCTTGTCAACAAATTTGGCAATGCAGAACTCGTCTAACACACTGTGTTCCAGTGCTAAGACCTTATTAGTGCTTAAGTGTAGATAATAGTTGCCTGAACAGGCTTCGTTTGTTGCAGTCTTTTCTTCGTGCGAAGACTCATACCAGCCTAAAAGTACAAGTTGACTCATGAGAACAGCCATCATTTTATCTTCTATCACACAGAAAACTACTTCACAGGGAAAGCCATCGGAGTTAACTTCTTCTGCATACATGTGCTTTAGGTTGATGTCCGTTGCCATCTGCAAAGCGGTTCTGCTGATATGCTTGAAAGCGGTCTTATCTTGCTGATACATAAATTCAAGTTCTCGGTTTATTTTTTATATAGTCAGCAGCCTACGTCAGTCCTAAATACTTAGCAAGTTGCCTGCTACCATATTTATTTTCAATCTGTCCTCTGCCGTTACACATTTCACAACGCTTCTGAAGCTCCACATCGTTGCAGCAGTTACATCTGCTATTCTTTATTATAAAGCTCTTGTAGAGAGCCTCTGACTCATCGTCAAGAGGGTCGATAATACCATTGAAGTCTGTCATCCAGTATTCTTCATTTTGGTCAATTATCACTGCTTGACTTCCCTCAAAAGGAAATATGTGTAAGAAACTTGGTTCTACTATTTCTCCTCTTTTCGTTGAGAACATACCAAACAGGTTATTGCTGACTGTCTTGTAGATAACTTCCTCGTAATCCCAGAGCAGTATCTCATTATATAAAATCACGGCACGATGAATTGCTTTTGATTATATATCCTGATTGTCAGGGTTCATCCAAGAAAAATTAGGGGGAGGTGGTAAGTAGAGAGTTCTACTTATTTAATATATAGAACTAAAAGAATTTAATAAAAAATGGGCTTACTAAAATCGGTCAAAATCACAGCACTTACATACAGATTGGTCATGGAGACACAGTGGTACCTGATGCGAAAACTAAACGTCTCAGTTTCCAAGGTTCAAATTATGGAACTATCGGTCAAGGCGCTACAAAAAGCACTAAAGGAGGAATATTATAGCGATGAGAAAAAATAATATAGATGAAGCTAATGATTTTCAGGAGGATGCGATGTTATTGACACCCCCTGCCGAATATGTATTCAACTCAAGGCATTCAGGAGGACATTTTATTGTCAACGCTGAGATCGTAGAGCATATTGGCAGGGAGCATACTTACGCTTTGATATTAGACGAAAGGAGTTACCGCCCCGCAATAAGTGAGTATCTATCGAAAAATGGAGATGAGCTTCCCATAGCCTTTGATATCATATATTACAGTTATTCACACATTCTGGAAGTGTACAATATGCTGTCGCTCCGAGTTACTGCCTTGTTCGTTCCTTCAGATGATGCGCAATCTGCTCATCCCAACGTGGATGGACTCATTATGAAGTTCCATGACTTTATCAACCATGCCACGAATGGATTGATTTAATAATTAAAACGGCTTCCAATAAGTAGTAAACGAAATTGAGATAATTACTCCTATTAAAACATTACTCCTATTTTTATGAATACATCTTGTAAACGCTATATTATTTAGCTATATTCACTCCTATTATAGCACTTGCTATTTCAGGAGTGGAATTTTTAAGATGGAAATTATGGAGTCGGTTATATATACACGGGTTAGTACGCAGGAGCAGAGTACATCACGCCAAGTGAATGACCTGAGAAAAGTTGATGGTTTCAAAGTTGTTAAAGTGTTCTCCGAAAGAGTTTCAGGCTTTTCTAAGAAAATGGAAGAGAGGCAACAATTGCAGTCGATGCTGAGATATGTAGCAGAGAATAAAGTCGGAGCTATCATGGTTCACGAGATTTCACGCCTTGGTCGTAACACGCATGAAACACTGACATTACTCAAGCAACTGGAAGAGCAGCGGATAAAGCTTTATATCCATAACCTGAACATTACACTAAACGCAGGCAATCCTACAGATGATATTTTCTCTAAACTTATAGTCACCATAGTTTCCGATTTGGCGAGGCTTGAATCTGAACAACTTTCAGCCCGAATTAAAAGTGGTATTCAAGAACGGAAGCGTAACGGCTTACATACTGGTAGACTGGTCGGCACAACAGAAAGCAAATTAAAATTTCTGGCTAAACATAAAGACATACAAAAGTATATAGGTCAAGGTATGAGCTACTCCGAAATTAAAAGGTTGTGCAGATGCGGAATGTCCACTATTAGCAAGGTTAAGGAGTGCATCAACAGCTCTGATTGACTCAGCGTATTTCAGGTACGTTGATATTATAGATATTTATTGACTGCACCAACTAAACTACCAGAGCATCTGTTCCCATTAGTAAATTATCTCCTCTACTCTATCATCCGTTTGTTTAATAACATGTAAATTTTGAGCTGTTCAACGTAGAGTTAGGCTACTGAAGGTAATTCATTGCTCATGAAAACTACTGCACGCCAGTATGGTTGAACCCTCTTTAACTTAGTACTAATTCATATAAATTACTCGAACAACCTTCTAACATATAACTTAGCTGCACAAAACACTTTGTCGTTTCATCGACCACAAATTCTCTTGTTGCCTTCCGAATTTTTACTTAATGCGCTTTAAATAAAAAATTATTTAAAGTTATGATATGGTCCTTATTTTATATTGATAAAACCAAATATATGATTTACATTGTGCAATATCTACTGCATTCGCAGATAGGATCGGAACCATAAAAACATTCTAACTGATTGAGCTATGCTTTTGAGAAGCCTAATACTAAAAAACTTTAGAGGATACCAGAATTTCAAAATCGACTTTGACGATAATCTGAATGTAATAGTCGGTAAAAATGATATTGGGAAGTCAACTATTTTAGAGGCTCTTGAAATTTTTTTTAATAGCGACAAGATCAAAACCGAGATTGAGGACCTTTGCGCCAAAGCAACCACAAAAGAAATTGTGATTAGTGCAGTCTTTGAGGTAGAACAAAGCAAAAAATATACCATCGATACCATTCCAACCTCTTTGACTGATGAGTACCTTTTGAACAAAGACGGAATGTTGGAGATACAGAAAAGGTGGGACTGTTCGAAAGATAAATTGACTGCCGCCAGCCTTAAACAATACATATGCGCCAACTATCCATCCACATTTGCAGACACCCCACTAATTTGCCTAAACAACACAAATCTTAAAAAAGTCTATAAAAACTATAAAGATCAGGTTAATGCAGGAGGATTGATAGTTAGGGAAACAACCAACTCTGAGATGCGGCAGGCAATATACCAGGTCAGTACCTTCGAAGAATTCAAAGAAATTACAATACCAATAGATAAGATAGACGGGAATGACGTTTGGAGCAGCATCAGCCTGGATCTTCCTTTATTTTTTCTTTTTCAATCAGACAGAGCAAACAAGGATACCGATAAAGAAGTGCAGGATCCTTTGAAGGCTATTACTAAAACAGCGATAGACGAGGTAGTTGATAAATTGGAGGCGGTAAAAAAACAAATAGAGGATAGTGCCAAGAAGATTGGTGAGGCAACAATTCAAAAGCTGGCAGAAATGAATCCTGAGCTGGCAAAAGTGCTGCATCCTAATATATCTAATAAAGCCTGGGACAGCCTATTTACCTTTTCCTTTGTGGGTGATGACAATATTCCTATGAATAAACGGGGTAGTGGCGTCAGAAGAATGATTTTGCTTAACTACTTTAGGGCTGAGGCAGAACGACAGAATACGAAGAACAAAACCATTATTTATGCCATCGAGGAACCAGAAACCGCACAGCACCCAAACCATCAGCAACTGCTAATCGAAGCACTTACCGAAATTGCTAACAAGGATAAACATCAAGTTATTATTACCACACACTCCCCAGAGGTTGCCAAATTATGTAGGGAAGAAAACTTGATTTTAATTGATAAAGTTGATGGTTCTACCCAAATAGTTAGCGGTGACCTAAAATTAAAGGGTATTGCGAATACCTTGGGTATAATACCATACCTGAGCAGACTGGTAGTCTGTGTAGAAGGGGAAAATGACAGAAAATTTTTGTTGAATATTAATCGCAACGTTCCAGAGTTGAAAGAAATTATAGACCTGAATTCTGAGAATATCAGCATTATACCGATGAGCGGATCATCCCTAAAAAACTGGATTGATCGTGATTACCTGAGCGGATCCAATGTTGTTGAGTTTCACCTGTACGATAGAGATAAAGATGATAAGTATAGGGAGCATATTAGTAGAGTAAATAAAAAAGATAACGGGTCTATTGGTGTTCTTACCAGTAAATTAGAGATGGAGAATTATATATCTCATTGTCTCTACGAAGAAGAGTTCGGTATAGACTGCTCCACAATAAATGATTGGGATAACGAGGATATGGGGCAGTATGCTATGAATAAATCTTCAAAGTTTCCAGAAAAGTCAGGCAAAACTGAAAATATAGTAAAGCAAATTATTTGTGGAAAGCTATCGAAGAAGATGTCAAAAGAGCGCTTCGAGAAAATTAATGCTTTCGATGAAGTTGTTGGTTGGTTCCAGCAGATGAGGAAAATGTACGAAAACTAAGTAGAGATTTAGATAAAAGGCAAGGTTTAATCTGAAAAGATTAGCTCATGATACCATGTGCAAAAGGTCTATTTGTAGTATTAGATAGATTGAAATAATAGTTAGAATTAAGTATACAATGAAGTATTCATTAAAAGAAGTAGAAGGGTACATATTCCATGTCTATATCCATGAAAGAAACGACAAAGAAATGTTATTTGAAGGAAAGTCTAAAGGCACCCCATTAGTTAGCAACTACTCATAAAAAAAACATCAACCACATAATTCAACGGGAGAATACCACCTTCATGTTTACGATAATTCAAACGAAATTTTTTCGATAAACAAGAGTGGTAGCGGACATGATGGATACCATGGTACCAGAATCCCAAACAAAGTATTTAAAGCCTTAAAATCTACTTTCCCTGACTGGAAATTTCCCACAGATCAAATCATCGAGTCGCTTGATCATGTTACTGTGTTTGATTTTAGACAACAGTTTTTACGTCCAGTACGGGTATTATCACATAGGTCGGATCCAACTACAAATGTTCCAGCGTTCGATGGTTTCTTTCATCGGTTCGGAGATGAACTCATATTAACTGGTGGTGGCTATCTGACTAAAACCGTTGCTTTGATCGAGTCAACAGATGGACAAATCTTAAAGGTACCTGTAGATTTTTTCCGATTTACAGATGTCGCCACTTGAATTTATTGTGATTTAACAAAATTAGAAACTCGCTAAAAAGCTAAGTATATCTATAATCAAAGCCCACAGAGATTAGCTTCTGGTATGACACGTTCAGTATTTTTTACAATTGCATTATGTACGATGAGGATAAAATAAAAGACATATTTGCTTACTATGGTAGAGCAATGTGTATAGCTCAGTCCGTTGAGAAAGGCATTATGTGTATGCTTCTTTTACCGCAGCGTGATAATTTTATCACACAAAGTCGATATGATGAACTTTTGTATGAAAAATCTTCCTATACCTTTGGGCAGCTTAAAAGGGAGTTGTTACAGTTGAATATTTTTACCGATGATGAACTGAATAAACTTGATGAGTTTCATAAAAAAAGGGATTTTTTAGTACATAACTATTGGTGGGATAGGTCTGTAGAACTTTATGATCCTAATCTACAGCATAAATTATTTGATGAGCTTGAAGCCTATACAATTTTTTTCATCGAAATAAACGAGATTATTAAAGGTATCAACCATACGGTCTTAGAGAAGAATAATATTAACCTACAGCGCATACAAGAGGAGATGATAGCCGAAGGAGAAACACCTATTTTAGAGCCTTTTCGCAAATTAAAGAAGAGCGAAGTACTGGTTGACTTATTTGGATATAGAAACAATCCTAACTCTTATATTCCAATCTTTCAGTTAGATGACCTAACATATTGGACTCTCTGTGAAGTCGGACTTACACAATACAAAGAGCATATAGTTGAGACTGAGAAAGTGCCTTTGAAACAAGTTGATGGACTATTTCCTATAGTTCAATTCAATCCTCGTCCCGCTGTTAATACTCCTTGGAAATATCAATTGGACCTAAAGAAAAGAGGACTGAAAGTTGATGTTGAATTCATTACTGAATTAAGGAAAGTTAAATGGAAAATAATATGAGTACCTCCTACATTGTTATTATCTATAATACCTCGGTAAAATTAGACCACGATTTAAATTGAAAATTTATAGCTTTAAAACGTGGAAACGATG
>NZ_VRTY01000105.1 GCF_008017455.1 Pontibacter qinzhouensis
TGACCTGCTGGCGCGAGAGGTCCTGGCGCAGGGTCTCGGCCGACCAGGGGACCCACAGCTCGGTGAAGTCGCCCTGCAGGGTAGGCTGCCGGCAGCGCTTGTAGTAGGAGGTCTGGACCCGGATGTAGCTCTCCGGGCTGCCCAGGGGGTAGTGCTTGTTTTCCATGGCAGGCAGATAACCGATTAGCGCTTCCTGCCGTTGTTACCTGCCTTTTGCACGGCCTCCTGCCGAATTTCGGAGACGGTTTTCCGGCGTCCCTCCCGGACCCATTCCTCCAGCTCGCTCTTGCGGAAGTAGAGGCGCTTGCCCCGCTTGCTGAAGGGCACCTCCCGGCCGCTGACCTTGGTGTAGAGAGTAGCCACGGAGAGGTGGAGGAAGGCGGCGGCCTGGGAGACGTTGAGCAGGAGCTCCCTTTCCTGTGGGGGCTGTTGCTCAACTAGCAGTCGCTCGATGCGGTTCATTTTCTCGTGCAGCAGGCGCAGGGCCTGGGGCAGTTGCTCGAAGGTGAAGTGTTCCATGGCAGCGTGTGTTTTGATTTATGCTGCAATGGTAGGGGCTTGTTTGGATGGGCTGCAAGAGGGCAGTCTCGCTTCCTACCTGTTTCCTACGGGATGATATAGTTTTTCTGGGTGCGCAGGACGGGGAAGACGGCGTAGGTGCCGTCGGTTTGTTTCCGCACATCCAGGATAGGGGACTGGCAGGGCTTGGCGTTGGAGGAGATGAGGGCGGCCAGGTAATTGGGCGGCAGGGTTCGCTGCTGCCTGCGGTAGACGTAGGCGAAGTGCCGGGAGATCCAGGCCTCCAGCTCGCCTTTGAGGCAGCCGACGAGGAGGTTGGATTCGTAGAGCTGCTTGAAGGCATCGGCCAGCTGGTTGCCGTTCCCGTGGAAGAGCAGGGGGGAGGTGACACCTGTGTTTTCCAGCAGGAGGGGCAGGAGTTGCTGCTGGTCCTCGAGGCTGAAGTAGCCCTTGAGGATCTCGAAGAGCCTTTCGGCTACCCCATCCACGAAGCGAGGGTAGGCTGCCACAGGTTTGGCAGGAACGGGGGCATCCACTACTGGCACCTGCTCCTCATTGGCGGGAAGCAGCGATCTTACATGCAGGAGGAGGTTGGCCAGCAGGGATTCCCGGAGCTTGACCGACTCGCTCAGGTCATCTGCAAACTCCTCACAAACCGCTATGTCAGCATGCGCGGGCTGCAAGTTGTGTGTGACAAAAAGGAAAGGCAGGCGCAGATTGTACAGGTAGGCAGGCGGGTAGTCCTGCCCATAGCCCGGAACGTGGTTGTGGAAGCGGACCCAGAAGGACTTGAACCGTTTTTCAATTTCGGTTAGCTGCTCCAGGACGAGTTGCAGCTGCGAGTGGCGGAGAGGAAGCAGGTCCAGGGCGGCTGTTTCAGAGAGGAGCCGGAGCTTGCTCTCGAATACAGCGGCATCATCGTAGTGCGTCTCGTGCCGTAGGTCGTAGCCGGTCACTTCCTTGTAGTCGAACGGACCCACATACACTTTCCTTTGGATCAGGCGGAGCTCGAAGGTCTGCAGGCGGGTCAGGAATTTCTTCAGGTGCTTCATGGTGTCGGCTATTTCAGGGTGACCATCTGTACGTAACATCCTGCAGCTACTCCTCCTTCCCAGCTTGGGGGTGAGAAGTTTAGGATCTCATCTTGCCAGGAAAATTCTCTCCTTATCTTCTAGCAAGTACTTGGAATAGGACCAGCTGAGGGGAAAGAAGGTTGTTTCAGTTAGTTAATATAAACACCAGAAATCGGAAGTGCAAGCTATGCCATCATAGAAGGCTGCCGCGTACACGTTTTAGGTGGGAGCGGCGGCCTTTTTTAATTCCTTAGCCTCAAAGAGTACAAGTGCATTGTTAACGGAGACCTTGCGTGCCTGATTTGCTGTTGGAGGAGTGTTTAGGACAAAGGTTAAGAGCAGGAATGGACGTTAGGCTTGATGCTGTTTGATGGGCGATTTGAACGAAGGAGGTTCTCCTGTCTGCCTCGCTTACCTTCCAAGTTAGCTTTTCACTAAACCCGTTGCAAAGCAATTACATGAAATTTGATTTGATAAAAGGCATTTATAAAAAGCAAAATCTTTGTTTCCAGCATGTTTATTATCCCGGAAACGGTTTTCATTTAAACGAAGGATTAAATGAAATTCAATAAGCAGCAGTAGTGACTAAATTCCTTAGCAAGAGGAAGGGTAGGGGACCATCTCATACCATTATTGACTGACTTTTACGTATGTCTTACTTTGAAGACATGGCAAGCATAATTTATCAGGAGTTCATCAAAGAAGGAGTAGATGAGCTTCTCGGGCTGGAGAAGGAGCAGAAGCAGGCACGTATCAGGGACCGCGTGCGCTTTATCCGCCTGCTCAAGGAAGGCACCGCCCGGACCCAGCAACAGGCAGGTGCGTTGGTAGGGCTCAAGCTCCGGCAGAGCCAGCTGCTGTGGAAGCAGTATCGCAGCCAGGGACTTTCTTCCCTTCTGGAGAATCATTACAAAGGCAGCTGGGCCAAGCTCGACAGCAACCAGCAGGCCCGCCTGCTGCAGCGCCTGGACCAGGACGATGTCACCACCCAAAAACAGCTGATCCAGTGGCTGGAGCAGGAGATGGGCATTCACTACTCCCAATCCGGCCTTCGATGCTGCTCGCCCGCCTCAAGGTCAAGCTCAAAACGGGCCGCCCGGTGAATGTGCGCAAGGATGAGGCCGGGGAAATGGCCTTTAAAAAAACTTTACACAACTAAGCAGTCCCTACGGCACTGGCACCTATTTCACCGATGAGATGCGCTATGGCACGCGCACCCATTCGCGCCGCCGCTGGTCCAGACAAGGCAGAAGGCCCTGCTGCCAACTACGGCTGGGCTATGAGTGGGCTTACCTGTACGTGGCCCTCTGCCCCTTCACCGGCGACGTGTTCGCCATGCTGCTGCCCCACCTGGACAAAGCCGGCTTCGGGGTGTTCCTCCGGGAGCTGGAGCTTCACCTCAGGGAGAAAGGCGCAGGTCCCGTCCTGCTCATCGGAGACGGGGCCGCCGCCCACACGGCCCAGCCCTGGGAGCAGTACGGGCTGGACTGGCAGCGGCTGCCTACCGCCTGCCCAGAGCTCAACCCGGTGGAGCGCTTCTTTGAGGAACTCCGCAAGTGGACAGCCAATCAGGTCTTTGCTGACCTACAGCAGATAGAGAAACTGCTTGAGAGCCTGGTCAGAGGATACATGCAACAACCTGAAGCGGTAAAGCAGCTCACTCTTTTTCCTTACATAGCTAAATGCGTATGAATCACCTAATAATGGTATCATTCTGTTAATTGGTGATTGTTATGTGATTAATTCACATTGATTAAAATGCTTTGCACAGATGGCTCCCCAAAGTAATTTGTGCTGGATAGTATATTCACATTGAATTTCCTACTAAACATAAAAGGTTTTATCAGCACCAAGGGCAGTTAATAACCAATATTAGTACCGCCCTATGTCCTGCTGCCGATTGCCGAGGAGCAACTTCTCCTGGGATTGGGGTGCAATCGAAGGTCTTGCCATATGCTCTGTGCCTTTCTTTTACCATCCATCTGCTGGAGCAGGGGGCAGCGTTGCGTTCATTCATGAGAATATGCTTCAGTGACTGGCTTGAATGAAGAAAGGCTCCTTTCAATAGGGAGCCTTTCTGTACTGACCTGTTATGAGAAGCAGGTAAACCTTTAGCCGTATGAATATACACATTCTAGCATTCGAATGCTTAGGAATTTATTTTAATAACACAACGCATAATAATCTCCCTTATCGCCTATCGTAACTATTGTAGGAGGAGATCGCTATCAAACTTCTTTTTAAGGATCGGTGAAGACAGAAGTGCAAGGAGGAGCAGTAGGGCTAAGCTGAAGCACAGCCACTTGATTCAGCTGGTGGTAAAGGCCCTGATAAGATATGTACAGCGCGGCTGCTAAAAATAAATAGTCTAATATATGGGCTTTATTGAAAGACACGATCTTTACTTATTTGGAGGCTATGTGTCACCCTGTTCACTCTCTGCTAATATTGAGACCATGCAACATGCGTCAACTGTACCACTTACCACCTAGACATGGCAGACTAGAACTGCTTGAAAAATGGGCTCTTGCCTTAAAGTATCATCACATTTAAATCGCATCCTCTGTAAGAAGACATACTTCTGGCCACATTCCAAGCCTTTATGCTTAACTTTAGCTCAAAGCTGTGGTTTCACAGTGGGAGGCCACCTTCTGTCTCCTTCTATGTTCAACTCAGGTTTCTGGGTGAGCCTTGCCCTCTGCGGAGCGGCTTAACCATAGCCTAGGGTCAGGCATCACCCATGGGCAAACAATCAAGGTCACTATACGCAACGCACATGGAAACACTAAAGAAGCACAATGTAACTATTACCGGGAAAGGGCTCAAGCCCATGCTGTTTGCTCACGGCTATGGCTGTGACCAGAACATGTGGCGCTACATAACACCGGCCTTTGAGCAGGAATATAAGCTGGTGCTCTTCGACCATATCGGGTTCGGCGGTTCCGATGCCGCTGCCTATTCCAAGCAAAAGTACTCCTCCCTGCAGGCCTATGCAGCCGATGTGTTGGAAATCTGCCGAGCGCTGGACCTGCAGGATGTGATCTTTGTGGGGCACTCTGTCAGTGCCATGATAGGGGTGTTGGCCTCCAACATGGAGCCGACGCGATTCTCGAAGCTGGTGCTCGTCAGCCCCTCCCCTTGCTTCATCAATGACGGGGACTATATCGGCGGGTTCTCCCGGCGGGACATCGACAGCTTGCTGCGTACGCTTGAGAGCGACTACCTGGGCTGGGCGAACACCATGGCGCCCGTTATCATGGGCAACCCGGAGCGGCCTGCCTTAGGCCAGGAGCTGGCGGGGAGCTTCTGCAGGAGCAACAGGGAGGTTGCCGCCGACTTCGCCCGCATCACCTTCCTTTCCGACAACCGCCAGGACCTGCCGCTGGTCACGGCCGACACCCTGATCTTGCAATGCTCGGAAGACCCCATAGCTCCTTTATCCGTAGGAGAGTTTACGCACCGACGTATAGCCGGCAGCAAGCTAGTCGTCCTGGAGGCTACCGGCCACTGCCCGAACCTGAGTGCCCCGGGGGAGACTGTGGCAGCCATGAAGGGCTTTCTGTAGAACACCGTGCGCTTCCGGCAGAGGATACGGCCAGCGCTGGTTGCAGCGGGAGGCAGGGCACCCACCAAAGATATATGAATACTGTTGATAGATTATAGAGAACTTAAGAAGGCAAATGGCTTCAACTTCTTTGAAGCCAGGAGGATGGATGAGCATGGTTACATAGCCGTCAACTGGATAGGCCTGCAATCGCTGGAGACCATCGTCATGGGCGGAAATCTGGTCCTGTCCATGCTAAGGGAGAGGCCTTGCCAGGGGATCCTGAACAGTAACAGGGAGCTGATCGGCCCCTGGGACGTGGCCGTCAACTGGCTGGTCTTTAGATGGTCCCCGCAGGCGAAGGCCCTGGGGGTCAAACACTACGCCCATGTCCTCTCCCCCGGAATCTATGGGCAGCGCTCTTATGAGCTGTTCTCGAATACGGTCACAGGTGAGTTTAAGCTAAAGTCCTTCGAGGACGAGGAGCGAGCAGGAGAATGGCTCCAAAGAATGGCGCTCTAGCCTTTCCCTGCAGGGAAACGACAGAAAGGTTCTCCTCTAACACCTCAAGTGTTGCTGGGCATCGTCACTTCCTGCAACCGGGTGCCGGGGAAAACGGATTGCTGCAGCGGCTCCGTCCCGGAATTTGGTGGTTTATCAGCAGGCAGCCTGGTACAGGTACGGCATCCTGCACCCAGAACGCACCTATAACTGCCGATAGTGAGAAGCATAAAAGCGGAGGCATTTTATCGTTAAGCGTTTAAAAAGCTTTTGGGTGCAGACCTTAGACACGCTGCCTGCTAAGTAACCGTATCGGTGCAGTCGATCCTCCCGCCTTCAACCCAGGCGTAGCTGTGCAAGGGAGGCATAGGCCTTTCTCCCGCTTATGTCGGGGATGATGCTGAGCTCCAGCGCCTTTACCCCGATGAGTTCCACCGCATAGTCCTCCAATTCCTCGGTGCCGTGCTGCGGGCTGAAGTTGTACTGCTGCCGGATGATCTGCCGGTAAGCCTCATCACCGGCACATTGCCAGCGCAGCAGGAACTCCTGGGTTCGCTCCTGCCCCCTGACGCGGAAGAGAAGCCGGATGCGGCTCACCCGCTGCGGCGCGTCAAATACGAGCCGTATCGTCTGCTCGCCCGGCTGCGCTGCTAACCACCCCTCTCCGTCCACGGCTGTGTCCGTGAGGGCCCGCTCGACGGGGTGTGCCTGCTCCTCGGAGGAGACCTCTACCTGTGCCAGTTGTTCCAGGTCCAGCCACCCCTGCCGCAGGGGAGAGGTGGTTCGGGTTTGCTGATGGGTCATCTTTTTGCGCATAGATTTTTCTTTTTATGTCCATGGGAAATCAACGTGCGGCGGTCACAGACAGAAGCTGGGCCTTCTGGTAAGTCAGGCGCGCCTGATTCTGTATAAGGGGAGGGCAGATCGAGGTGGTCACGTGGATGGACTGCCTTTGCAAGCAGAGGAACTCCTCCTCGGAGATTTCTGCCATTGTGGCGTCACAGATACGGTAGGAGCTGTCCGCAAAGGCCTCGTCTGTTTTCACGATGGCTTCCCCGATGCTCTTTGCTGCTACAGTGACCCACAGTCCCGCATCGTCACTGTCCCCTCTTATCAGCTTTAACTTGAAGTACCCCAACATCTTGATTTTTTAATAGCACCCTATTCTATACGCATAAGAAAGGGGATAAAACCAAGTATTTAAAGTGCATAAATACTGAAATCAATCCGTATTCATCCGTATTCCCAGCTAGGAGATACGGATGAATACGGGACAGTTCTGCTTGCCACTGCCTTTCTACAGCAGGTAACATACGCAATGAGCGCAAGGCTGTTGCCACAGTAGCGGGTTCGCTACCTGCAGTTACCTGTTTCGGTCATCATCAGGAAAAACTCGCGTTGAACAGTTACTCATTCAGATTTAAAGTGAATAACGCTACTGTATTGGTACCTTTACAGAATAAAACTTGATAAAAGTCACTAGGCATGGGAGACCCATCTACAAAGACAGGTAAACTTGAGAAGCTCATGGAGCTGAACGATGAGCTTGAGAACTACTTCAACAACACCATTATCCCGCAGCTCTTCGTGGATGCCGACATGGTCCTGCGCAAGTTCACACCCGCGGCCATGAAGCACTTCAAGCTCTCAGCTGACGACGTGGGCAGGCACATAGACGAGGTGTCCAACAACATCCGCTTCCCTACCATCGTCGAGAACATCAGCGAGGTGATCGAGAGCAGCCAGGACCTGGAGAAGGAGATCCAGACGACCGACAAGGTATGGTATCAGATGAATATCCTGCCCTACATCATTAAGAAGGAAAACAGGACGAACGGCGTCATCATCACCTTCATCGACATCAATGACCGCATCCAGATCCTGAAGGGGTACGAGAAGCTCAACAGGAATTACGAGAATATTATCCACTCCATCTCCCACGACATCAAAGGACCGCTCTCCAACATAGAGGGCCTGATAAGCATACTTAGAGAAACTCCAAAGAGCGAGGAGGACAACAGGCAGATCATCGACATGCTCAGCGAGTCGGTGGTCAACCTGCGCAGGACGGTGGAGGAGCTCGTTGACATCGAGAACGACACGGCATTTGCCAAGGAGCCTGAGCGTGTGAACTTTGAGAATGTGATCGAGGACGCCAAGCTCGCCCTCAGGGATAAGATAGCGGAAACCCAGGCTAAGGTCAGCACCCAGATTAGGGAAGCGGAGGTCAGCTTCTCCCGGAAGAATGTCCGGAGCATCGTCTACAACCTGCTCTCCAACGCCCTCAAGTACAGAAACCCGGCTGGCGAGCCTGCGATTACCATCACCACAGAGAAGGCGGGGGAGTACATCCTGCTGCGGGTCCGTGACAACGGTGTGGGCATAGCGGAGGACAAGCAGCAGGCGATCTTTAACCGCTACACCAGGCTGCATGATAATGTGGAGGGCACCGGTATTGGGCTCTTCATCGTCAAAGGCATGGTAGAGGACATGGGCGGCAGGATAGAGGTGGAGAGTAGGGTGGGGGAAGGGACCACTTTTACAGTGTACTTCAGATAGCCGGGATGGGCGGCATGAAAGGCGGTGCGTCCTATCAGTCCGTAGCTAGTAAAACAGAAATAGCCATCTGGTTCAGGTAGTCGCGGCCTGTTGCCTTACGTTGTTTTGGCTGGCAATAGGATACGGGGTGAAGAGCGCTTCTCGGCAGGTTCTAAAAAGGAAAAGGGTAGCCACAGACTACCCTATCATACCGACTGACAACTAATCCAAGACTATGAGAATCAACTTTGGCTAAAAGTTTAAAGACAGACACGGGGGCGAACGCATTGATTCCATCTTTAGCGGAAGAATACAACTTATTTTAATAATGCTATGGACTTGCCTTAAAAGTACATTTTAATTGGTGCCATTGATTTTAGCTTTTGAATCGATAGGGTAGCTACTGGCGACATAGCTCAACTGCCGGTATTGGATAATTGACCTGCCCCGGAAAGAGGCCTGTCCGCTGGGACTGGCGCAAAAAGAATGGACAGGAAAATTTAATATGCTTTATGAGTATACCAAGAAGTATTTGTTCCATGATTCATTATCCTTGCTATATCGGTCTTTTTAAAGAGGCAGGCGCTGCGAGAGAAAGGCCAGTGAAGAGGTAAGCGCCAATGCCGCACCCTGTATCTATGAAGCAAACTCAGATTTTTCAGAATGAATACGCCCGGCTAGAGACAGGCTGTGCCAACAGTGTGTTCCTCCAGCTCACTTGGCTGCAGCACGCCAGCGGAGAGTCTTTCAGGCAGGTGATGGAGACGGTGCTGCGACACGCGCGGGCACAAGGGCTACGCCTTATCATGTCGCATAACTTTTTCTTTAAAAGTGCCTCCTTTGACTCAAGAACTACTTTTTTCCTAGTGGTGTTCATTTGGGTCAGTTAAACAGCCCTACACAAAGCTTGGAAAGAGCCTGAAATTTAACCTTTCCTAAAAAAGGGCCTTTACTGACTCCTTTCGACTAAAGTTATGCGACAAGATAAAGGGCTCCGCTTGTGGCTAATTGACATGCGCAAGACCCATTATACCACTATAACGGATCAGCTCTGGACAGTGAAAGAATTCCTGCCAGCCTTGGACCTCCGGCTACAGTACCGCACGGCCTGCGTCGTGAGCCTGCATAGCCTGGATCTGATACCGGAATCATGCTTCAGGAGGCACTCCAGCAGAACCCTGCGATGACGGGAGGGATGGAGCTGGAGGTGTTTCAGGACATGGAGGAGGCAAAGTCCTGGCTGCTTCCGTAGTTTCCGTTCAGCCCATGATGGCCGGTCTACCTTCTATAGCGTATTTTCCTCCTTGCCTGGAGTTACCCCTCATATTGGGCTGTATAAGCTGGTAGAGACCTACACCAGGAAAAAGCGCCAATTAGCTGTTGTTGCTGTTGTGAAGCAGTATAGAGCTGGAATCAAGAAGCTGCTTTCTCCTTTGCAGCTGTCCCAGGCCATTACTGTCCCAAAAGATCATATGCTTCATGAGTTTTCCTGCACTAGTAGCCAGCTTAAAGCCTCAGGTTTGCCTGTGAAGGTTTTCACAGTGATAGAAGTGCCCAATTTTTGTGTGGCCTCAGCAGTAACCTGAAGTACTCTCTTCTCATGGGCAAGCCTGGAAGAATTCACGCGGGCTATTCTCTCTAAACGAGTTTTCATCAGGTTAGCGAGAAACTGGCCTACTATTCCTTTGTATTCCTCATCCTCTATCTGATCTACCAGGACCCTGCTTGAATCCAGCAGGAGCCTTTTGATATGGTAGTTTTGGATGTTTTCCGCCACGATCTCCAGGGAGCGCTTCAACTCAGCTACTCCAATCTCCATGACATTGGGTAGCTCCACATTCAAAATGTCTGTGGAAGGATTGTAATCGAGCGACATAAACCCATTTTGATAGATAATCATATAGAGAAGTTTTAAGGACAAAGTTAATCTAAATTTTAATTCAGCTTGTCTAGAAAGAGAGCGGTTGTGCTGTGTCGGTCAGAAAGAGGAGCCACTCAGAAGCATCATACTTTTACTAGCAATGCAAAAGCAATAGCTGTGCGACCGGAGACTGTCAGGAACAGCTATTGTAAGACCTTGCCTTTTGTTACCAATTGTTGCTTCCCCGGAATTAGGTGCTTTCTTGAGGTGTAAAATATCTGCTCTGCCAATGGCTGATAAGCCAAATTATGTTAAACAAAGTTTATATTTATAGCTGACCCAGTACTTAACCCGGCTACTCCGGCCCTTAAGCCCTGGCTTCAGGTTCGGCTTTAATTTTGTAGCACGACAACCAACTATATTCGATGGCATGAGTATAAGATGCTTATTTTAAAAAGATGCGTTAAGCCGAATAATGATGATTAAGAAACCCTTAGAATCCTATTTTCCAAAGATTGTTGCAGAAGTCAAGGGGTTTGCCATTTTCATGATGGATGAAAATGGCGTCATCCTAACCTGGAATATAGGCTGCGAGCTGATGAAGGGCTACAAGCCTGAAGAGGCGATAGGGCAAAACTATGAAATCCTTTTTCCTGGCTTTTTGAGAGACGAGGGCATGCCTGAAAATGAAATAAAAATCGCTGGGAATGCTGGCAGGTACGAGACGGAGAATTGGAGAAGAACCAAGACAGGGGAGCTGTTCTGGGCCTATGTGGTACTGACAAAGATCACTGATGAGGCCGGTAACCTGGTTGGCTATGTTAAAATCACGCAGGACCAGTCAGAGAAAAAGAAGCTCCACGACCAGCTGTACAGCAAGATTGAAGAATTGAAGAAAATGAATACAGAGCTAGACAACTTTGCTTATACTGCCTCTCATGATCTTAAGGCCCCAATAAATAACATAGAGGCGCTTGCCTCCGTGCTTAAAGAAAGTCTGGAAAGCAATGAAAACAATAAGTTGATGTTTCATCTTGTTGATTTGATGCGTCAGTCAGCCTTAAAGTTCAAGGATGTTATTACAGATATGGCCAGATCGGCCCAGGAAGAAACCGAAAGCTATTCCTACCAGTCATTTGAGGATGTGGTAGCTGATATCAAACTTTTCTTAAACAGGGACATAGAGAGCACCCAAGCTATTTTTCACGAAGATTATTCCGAAGCTCCCTTTATCAGATACCCGACTAAGCATATCCGCAGCATTTTGCTGAACCTGATCACAAATGCCATCAAGTACAGGTTGCCCCACAGAAAGCCTGAGATCAGGATAAAAACAACCTTAACAGAGGGGTATACCTTACTGGAAGTGGCAGACAACGGCTCGGGTATAAAAGAGGAGCACCATAAAAGGATATTTGCCATGCATCAGAGAGTGGATGATAATAACGGTGAAGAAGGTACGGGAGTTGGTTTAGGCTTGGTTGCCAAAATAGTGGATGGCAACTACGGGAAAATTGAACTGGAAAGTAAGGAAGGAGAAGGAAGTACTTTCAAAATTTTTCTTAGATAAAGTAGTGTCGGGTTCTATTAGCAATACTTGACACAAGACTGTACTTTTTTGGCATGCCGAGCAGTGAGAGCCTATAGGAGCGCCGGCTTCCCGGCACACAACAGATTCTTGTTATAAAAAGCCATTGCTAAACATAGCCTGTCTGATAATTTGCCTTTGAATAAAGAGCTGTTTGATGTTGAAATGTACAGAAAGCGACAATCGGTCGGCACCCGTTATAGAAACCTGGATAGCTTCTCTATGGTAAGGGGCTTTTCGACATAATCAACCACCGGATAGCTTTTTGCCCTTATCCTATCCAGATAATGTGTAGAGCTGCTAAGCACTACAATCCTAATGGCGGTGGCACTCAAGTCAGCGGATTGCTGAAGCGCCTCTAAAAACTCAAAGCCGTCCATTACGGGCATGTTGATGTCCAGCAGAATTAATTCCGGGCAGTGCTCTTCCTTGCATAGTTCTCTTACTATAGCCAAGGCTTCCTCACCGTTCCTGGCTACCAATAAATCTACTTCTAGCCCAGATTGCTTCAGGAGCCTTCCTGTTATATAAACAGTGGCGTCATCATCGTCCACAAGTAATACCCTTTGTACTTTAAGCTTCACCATTCTTGTTGTATCTCTAGCTCAAGTATCCTATACGGGATTGCTGCGCTAAGTATTGCCTCCCGCGAAAGTACCAAAACCGGCACCCCCTCCAGGAGGCTGGAAATGGGGTTTTTCTGATAACGGCTCTTATGTCAAATAGTGTTACTAGTTTCCACTATGCATCATGGGATTCAACCGCTGCGTCATATATTGACTGCTCAATTCGCGGCTACAGGCCATATGCACGTTCTCCACTATAGCATCCCGAGACACAGACGATAAACAATAAGGAAAGCACATAACTCCTTTTCCTTTATCCGTACATATAGAGCTATGTTTGGAGTAAATGACATCCCGAAATTCTTCTTGGCCTTCTTCCTGGTGCTTCCGGTTATTTCTTTTCTGCACGAAGCGGGGCATGTGTTCTTCGCCTGGCTGATGGGAGGCAGAAACATTCGGGTGCCATGCTCTTCCGCTTGGGGATGCTGGAAGTGCGCAAATACTATTTTTTGTACGGCCTCTGCACCTTCGACAACCTGAGGCGCAATCATCGCTTTGCCAATATCCTTATCTTCTCCGGAGGAGCGTTGTTTAACGCTTTGGCAGCGGTGGCAGTGGTTTGTCTTGTTGAGAACAACATGCTGGAGGCGGGGATGCTTACGTACCAGTTTACCTATTTCTCCCAGTACTATATCTTTTTTGCACTGCTCCCCATGCCCTACCCAGACGGCAACTACAGCGACGGGAAGGTCATACTTAATTTAGTCACGAACAAAGAACAGGCAGCGGTGAGGACGTACCATGTGCAGTGGAGTGAGGAAGAGCAGCAATGGTGCGTGCTGGACCACAACCAAGAGCTTGTAGAGGCCTTCGCCGATGAAGCGCAGGCGCTCGCAAAAGCACATGAAGTGGCGCAGAGTTGCCGCCCTAGCCGCCTGCTGAGCAGTAAGGGCGGCAAGGAGACAGAGATTTTCAATTACCCCAGGGTGCCGCTGTAACGCTGTTACGCTTACACTACCGTGATGTGAAGCAGAAAATCTATCTTTCCGGTCGTCTTCCTTTAGTATAGGTTAACAAATAGTCATCCCAGGAAACGCCGATTTTATGTTACAAGCTTGAGCAGCAACTGCTTGCTGTTGCTGCTCAAGCTGCTGCCCCGGCATGCTGGAACAGTGTAAAAACCGGTTAAAATAGCTGTTACAGGTAAAGCTGCGCCTGTTGGAGCATCGCATCAGCTATCGTGAACTGTTCTTAAACTTCCGGAATTACATACATACATGGCCTGGCTCTCCGTGTGGAGGATTGTTAGCCGGAGCCACAGCTTTACGTGCCTGGGGAGAAAACTGCGGCGATGCAGCGTTCAGGTTTGGCTGCGGCGGCGCACTCAGGGGCGCACCTACCGCTATGTCGCAGCGGTGGTTTGGCTGCCCGTGTTCCGGGTTTTTCGCAACTGAAGCAGGCTGTATAGCTGGTGCGGAGGCGGCAGGCGCAGTTGTAACCGGAGCAGGTGCTGTAGTTACAGCATCCTTATATTTTGCGTTCTCACCACCAGAGCAACTAAGGAGTGAAATGGCAGCTGCGGACAGTAAAAGCGTTGAAATGGTTTTCATATAAAATCAGATTTATTTTTTCAGCTGCCCCCCTGCATTTGCTTCCTAGGTTGCTGGCGCTGTTATTAAATTAAATTCCGGAGACATCCGATGCAGAGGTCGGTGTATCAGGCAACAATATAATAAGCTTTACGGTTCCGGCAATTCATGGACGGTCAAGGTAAGGTAGGATTAACAATTGGGCAACATTTTTTAGCACAGGTCACCCGCTGCCCCATCCCAAGAAATGGCAGTATTTCGATACCTGTAGGAGCAGTGGTTGCCTCTCGTTACTAACCGTTGCTTTTCGTTGTCAATCGTTGCCAAAGGGGGCTGCTTATATGCCCCAGGAAGAGGCAAGAATAGTATCTTCTGACACACTCTGATACACTGCTCCATTGCTCCCCAGTATCCCAGAAAATTCGGATTTCTTAAGATCCAGAAAGCTGACGAGCCAATTTTGGGTGAAGTAAGTCTATATTAGTTTTGAAACAGTCCTACAGGAACTGGACCCGGATCTGCACCCGCTTGGCGTCAGGCTCCGTGGCCGGAAGCACACTGACCTTCTCGCCCTCGTCAAAGTAGCTGGCAAGCCCTTTGATGATGCCGATGGCAAAGCCGGCCATCCTTCTTTTGGAGTGGTAGTCGATGATGAGCATATTCCTGCCCACCTGGGACACGTGAAGGGGGGCGGGTTTGTCTCATGGTTCTCCCGCTTGATGCCCCCGTGCATGTGCGAACCGATGTGCAGCAGCATCTCGTACGTTCTTCAGGAGGGGTCCACGAAGCGCTTGAAAACCAGCAGCAGGTCCGGCACCAGGAACTTACCGAGCCTCTCCTGGAAAGCATGGTGAGGCACACCTGTCTTACGAGCGGCGGCGGACATGATCGTAAATAGCTCCTCAATGGGGTATACCTCGTTCATCTGGTAAGGCGCGGTATGCCGTTCTTGCATACCTTCCTTCTCCAGGATATACACCCAGGTGTTGTAATTATGCGTGGACTCCACGAACCGCTTCAGAAATACGAAGATCGACCCATGCATCTTATCCCCTCCAAAAGAATTCATCCTGTATTGTCGTATGGTGAATGTTTCTAATCAGCACAACTCAAATATAGCACTTTCCGGCAATTAGAAAATCTGTCCTCGGAAACCAGTGATTTGATGAGATGTAATTAGGGCTTTACCGATGGCTAATTAAACATGCTGGTCTAGCAGAATAGAATTCCCATCTGGGTCCAGAATAATGAAACTTGCAGGACCTGAAGTAGTTTCATCAGCTTCGCTCTCGATCTTAATGCCTTTTTTCTTGAGTTGTTGCTGAACTTGTCTAATGTCATCAAATGATTCTATTTTGTTGGCATTCTCATCCCAGCCGGGATTGAATGTCAAGATGTTGTTCTCAAACATTCCGTGGAACAGTCCGATGAGGGCGTTCTCATTTTTCATTACCAGATAATTTTTCTCAAGATCCCCTGCAAAAACTTGAAACCCAAGATTCTCATAGAATTGCTTTGAAGCTTTGATATCCTTAACGCTAAGACTTACTGAAAATGCTCCTAATTTCATTTCATTTCATTTTTAATGGTTTGAAAATTCAAATTCCTGTTTCACTTTAATATATGCTATTTATCCAACATAATTAGCAAGCCAAGATTCTATTTTAGGATAGGGCAGCTTGTCTTGTCCTGATATAGGTTTACAAATTTGCAATCTCTTGAAACGCCGGTTAAATGAGATCCGGGATCAGCTGATTCGATTAGAGCATGTGGCTATTCCTCTACACATCTTAGGTTTAGGATCTATACATTGCGTAGGCACTGCGTAGGCAGAACGTAGGGTTTGCGTAGGCTGTCGCGTAGGCAGGTGGTAGGTGTCCCAACAGTATCAAAGGGAGGTTCCATACGCTATCATTTCTTCTAAAAACAACCAAAAAAGCATCAAAACCACGTACAATAGCCATTAGTGGTGTTGCTAGTGCACAACAGCTGCTCCTATGATTTGCTCTCATGCGTAGGCACTGCGTATGCTGCGCGTAGGCAGTGCGTATGCTGTCGGAGATCCAGTCAGACACTGTTCGTTGATATTTTAATCTCATAATACGGCCATTTAATGAGAGATAGTTGCTGATGACCCGTCCTGAAAAGTGTTGACCGATTTGTTGTTAATCCTTACTTAAATTGACCACTACAGGTTCATCCTGTTTTTCATTGTCCGCATAAGTTGACAATACTTTTTTCTTAAAGTAGTTTTTCCATCTCCTCCGCAGTTGTCCTGTCTGCCGATGTGCCTGTTCCGGAGAGAGCATGTCACAGCTCAGGTGAGGACGTTTATAGTTGTAGAGGAAGACGGCTTGCTCCAGTACTGCCTGTCCCTGCGCCAGAAAGTATACCTGCTGGTGATGCAGGTACTCCTGCTTGAGGATGCCGTTTACCCGCTCAGCTATCGGGTTCTCCAGAGGATCTCCATTTTCCGTCATACTGATCTGGACGCTGTAGGATTCCAGTACCTCAACGTACTCTTTACTGCAGTACTGGATGCCCCGGTCGGAGTGGTGGATCAGGTGCTTGCCACTTCTCGTGTCTATATGCTCTAAAGCCATGAGAAGGGCCTCTTTGCTGTGAACGGCCGCCAGTGTTTCAGCCACTGCATAGCCCATGATCCTTCTTGAGTAACTGTCTGTCACCAAAGAGATATAGAGACAGGCGTAAGGAGTAAACCAATAGGTGATATCACTTACCCATACCTGGTTAACCCGCTCCACCAGCAGCTCCCGGATCAGGTTGGGGTACTTGCGGAACCGGTGACGGGAAAAAGTAGTCACCGCTTTGCGTCTGCGCCTTCGGATAAGCATCCCACGCTCAGAGAGCAGATTAAAAAAAGCATCTCTACCTACTTTTACTCCCCTTTTGTCTAGTTCAGGCTGAAGCAGCTGGTACAGTTTCCTGCCCCCGATGCGGGGATGATCCTGACGCACTTGCTTAACTAGTTCTATTACCTGCTCCTCGTAGTTTACCTGTTTGCCTTGCCTCTGCCAATACTGATAATAGCCCTGGCGGGTGAACCCAAGCAATCTTTCCAGCTCCCGAATATGTACGTGTGGGTAGTTTAGCTGCATGAACCGGATTGCCTGGTAGCGGACTTTTTTTCGATGTCAATACCCAGCTCCTGCTCTGCAATCTTAAGGAGGGTGGAATAGTAGAGCGCCTTGAATTTAGATGCCTCCAACTCCTGCTCTAAAGCCTGCAGTTTCGTCTGCAGCTCCATGATTTGAGCAGTTGCCTCTTCAGGCTGGGGAGCGGATGCCTTTTTCTTTCTGGGGGACGGCTTAACAGGGACTTTATCCTTAATCGACAAGTGTTCCTGTTCTACCTTATCCAGCCAGTGTTTGACTGTATCACGGTTGACCTCAAACTTGGCAGCCGCTTGCTTGATGTTGAGCAGGCCACGGTGAATCTCTTCCACCATTTGACGCATCGTAAGCTCATGATCCTGCATACGTAGCTTTGAAAGTTGTTCCATAAATTAAGCATTTTATGGTCAACATTTTTCCGGACAAGACACAAACAGATGCTGCAGGTGTACTGCGAAAAAAGCTTTAAAGCCAGCTCAGTTGAAGGGGCTGGCTTTAAGATTGACGGATGATTACCGGGTTTCTATTGTTAGAGCTTGCAGTGTAGTGCGGTTCCATCGCTCGGGCTGGTACTACTGCTCCAAGGCAAGAGATAGCTCCGTGATTCGAAAGCGGATGCAGGAGATAGCTCAGGTGCGGATCCAATACGGCTTCCGGCGTATCTTTATCCTGCTCCGGCGGGAAGGCTGGAAAGACAAACACAAGCGTGTACATCGCCTCTACAAAGAGGAAGGGCTGAATCTGAGGACCAAGCGCCCGAGAAGGAACAAGGCTGCAGCCCACCGGCTGGAGCGGCCTGAGCTCTCCAGTAATCAGGAGTGCTGGAGTATGGATTTTGTGGCTGATCAGCTCTTCGATGGCCGTAAACTTCGCTGCTTAACGATAGTGGATAATTATAGCCGCCAATGCCCGGATATCTTGGTGGGACAGTCCCTGAAGGGAGAAGACGTGGTAGCTGCCTTGGAAAAGCTGAAACAGGAAAACAATCTGGTGCCTCAGCGTATACAAGTAGACAATGGGAGTGAGTTTATCTCTAGGGCGTTGGATAAGTGGGCGTATGACAACAAGGTAATACTGGACTTCTCCAGGCCCGGAAAACCTACAGATAACGCCTTTATCGAGTCTTTCAACGGTAGCTTCAGGGACGAGTGCCTGAACACCATCTGGTTCTTGTCACTAGAGGATGCCAGGGAGAAAATCGAAGCCTGGAGACAAGAATACAACCACTTCCGTCCCCATAGTTCACTAGGTGACAAGACACCGAATGAGTGGGTGGAACATAATATAGTGAAACCCGAATCCTCTACTTTTGACCAGGCCTAAAAATGGGAGGAGCTCAGGGAGGTCAAAAATAAGAGGTTTATATGTAGTATATTGTTAGTATAATTTATACATAGATAATAATTAGTTGGTTTAATATCTATGCTATGTCCAATAGTTGTGTGTAATTAATAGTAATGAAATTCTGTGCATCGTAATATAAGAATCGAACTTCCAGATCCTGCAAGGTTCATTGAGGCAATGAATAGAAATGAATTGTTTCAAATTGATGGGGAGTTTATCTGTGACTTCGGATATGATACAGACCCTTTTGCAGATTACGAACCAAAAGAAAATTATCCTAAGTGCTGTGAATATCATAGTTCATTAGAAAGAAATATAACAGACTGGTTTAACAAATTTCCTGATTGCTGCGATGACCATAAGATACTCAAAGCGAAATCTTGGTTTAAAAAAGAAGAGTTTGATTATGTACCTAATAAGATCATTAATCAAATTTCACTTACCGAAAATTTTATTGCTCAAAAGATGAATGAGCCAAATTGGTATAAAGAGGTTACTGATTATTTATCTTATAATTTTGAGAGTTTTGGAACACCAGGTGTCGGTTCACATCTTTATTTCTCCTATGTACAACATTGGATTTTAAATATTAAGCCAATAGAGTTTGAATACCCAAACTGGAAGCGTAGTCAGTTGAAAGATTTTTTAAAAAAGGTTTCGGATAATACTGAAAGAACAAATACGGATATAAACAACTTAAAATCTACACTTGATAAGTGGCTTAAAACTTTTCCTTCTATTAGTTATTTTGAAAGAGTAAAAAGGCAAGTTAAAAGTAAAACACCGTTTGGGATCGTCCTTTACGAACCATCCTTCAATAGATTTTCAGGATTGACTAAATTTAAAATTAAGACAGAGGTTGAACTAGTTGAAATATTAATCAATACAACTAAGAGTTTATTGCTATCATTTAACACTCCTGAATTACTACAAAAAGGAATCATTTCTGATGCCAAGAAACATCAATTAGACTTAATCGGTGAAGCTCATTCAATTAAACAAACTGAGTTACTTATTGAGTACAACAGAACTGAGATTAAGTATGTTAAAATCATTAAAAAATGGCTTAAAAATGAAAAAGATTATTTTGATAAAATAACGCCACTAATTCAAAATTTAAAACCCATGCCTCAAAGCTTCGCCATTGAAAAAAGAAATACTTTCGACAAAGATTATTTAAAAGTATTTGTTAAAGATAAATCCAAAATTGAACAAGTTGCTTCGATATTGTCTTCACTTGATTCAATTCGAACGGCTAATATTACAGAAAACAAAGAACGGGACATTACTGTGTATCCAGCTAATATGTATGATATTAGCGAAGTTGAGCAAGAGGTTAATGCGAATTTAAAATCGTATTTCGAAACCGGAGAATTGGACCCTGTTTTTGAAGAGCAAATATCACTTCTTAGTAACAAAGGATACAGTGACATCTTAAATCACATTTATGTTTTTGGCAGAAATTTAGAGAAACTAAAAAATTTGCATGACAAGTTTGATGAAGAGGGTTTTAGGGAATACTTTCTCCCTTATCTTAATGCAATTTCAAAAAACCATTCGGCAACAGGCGAAACTTTTAATAAAATAGGAAAAACAGATATTTTAATCCAGGATCGTAGTGGTCTAAATGTTTTTATAGCGGAATGTAAGTTATGGAAGGGAGAAGGTGAATTGCTAAAGGCTATTGATCAACTGTTTGACAGATATGTAACTTGGCGTGATGAAAAGGTAGCGTTAATTATCTTCAATAAAGACATAAAAGGATTCTCTGAATTATTAACTAAAGCGACCTATAAAATAAAAGAACACAAACAATTTAACAGCTATATAGGTCAACGTTTTGATTCCTCATTTAGCTATACATTTAAGCATTCTGATGATTCAAAAAAAATTGTACAGTTAGAATTAATAATATTTAATTGCAAATAGTTACATAATGCGTAAAAGCCATACTTTGCTCGCGTCTCGTTCGCCTTTTATACAAATAATTGGCGGTCATGCTACAATCTCATCATGTTGATAAGATCTACTTATCCCATAAATAACGAAGCATTGCGAGATTTAGAAACCTTAGCAAGTGAATACGACATTCTAGTTTCAACTGAAGTTGATTATAACGAGTCTCATACCAAAAACTATCTGAAAGACGCTGTTGGTAAAAAATGTCGCTTTTGTAATAAAGGATTTCCTGAGGTAAAATTCAACTCTGTTGCTCATGCTATTCCTGAGTTTACTGGAAATAAAAGCCTAATTGCAACATTTGAATGTGATAACTGCAATCAATATTTCAGTAAATTTGAAAATGAATTTGCAAACTTCATGCTTCCATACAACGCATTAGGAGGTGTAAAGAAGAAAGGAAATAAATTTCCGAAATACAAACAGGATATTATTGTTTATCATCCAATAGAAAACTATATTCACATTGATAATTTTCCCCAAGAGCTTCATCCAGATACCAATGGGTTTGATTTGATATTAGATACTCCAAGCTACATACCTAATTTTATTTACAGAAGCCTTATAAAAATTGGCCTAACATTAATTCCAGAAAATACTATTGGAAAATACCAGGATGTATTAACATGGCTCATGGACATGTCAAGCGACACAATATTTCCAGCAAGCATGTTCTTTTCAATATTTCCTTTTAGGAACCCATCTAGCAAGATTCGGTGTGTTCTTTTTACAAGAAAAGAGTCAATCAATAGAGAAATTCCTAGAACTCTATTAGTATTAAGTTATCAAAACTTTTCCTTCCAGACATTTTTTCCTGTACCATTTTCTGAGAATAAAGGCAAACTAATACCTTTCCCTGTGGCAATTCCAACATCTCTTGATCTAAATCTAAATCTAGCTCAAGAAGTAGCACATAAACTGATTGACTTAAGCAAAATAGAGAGAATAAAGGGAGAGAAGGCACAGTTCAATATTAAATCATTAGACTAAAGCACGAGCTGCTGCGCAACCCATTGTTCGGGACACAGCTCCAACCTAAAAGCAACGGGTTTTAACTCAAAATAACCATATTGCAAGCCATTTGTAACAATACAAAAGGCCGAACTTATAGGACGGCCTTTTAATAAATTGAGACTGTAAACGGAACTGTGTCAAAGCTATAAAATTATTAACTTAGCTTAAGCATAGTCACCATGGAAAAGAAATTTGATTTCGAGGCTTTTCAGCAAGAAGCCATTGCGGGCCTGTATGCAGGTAAATCTTTAACAG
>NZ_VRTY01000106.1 GCF_008017455.1 Pontibacter qinzhouensis
CAAAGCAGCAAAGGGGGAAAATACACAAATTGTACTTGTCTAATTTTTCAAGTCAAAACTCGCGTTAATATTGATTTTAGCGTCTGAGCATTAGTCTAGTAGTCTTAACAGCATCAGGTGTTATAAGTTTAATGTAATATATACCCTGAGAAAGGGAGCCAGCATCAACCTCCATTGGAATAAGCTCCCCGGCATGCGCTTCTCCTTTTGCTATTTCTCTTACGAGGGTACCTTTAGAGTCATAAAGCATTAACTGGTAACTGCCTTGGCTGTTCGGGGTATAGGAAATAGTTGCAACAGACGAGAAAGGATTTGGATAAACCTGCAGCTCCGCTACGTTTTCGGGCATGGTGCTGGCTTCTTTCATCATCTCCTGTATTTGTAGAGCTATAACAGGAGAAGGAGTAGTATTTATGAATAGTTGACCTCTGCTAATACCGGGCAGTTCTTGTTCTAGGTGAAGCTTATTCGTTCCTGTCATAAGGTTGTCGTACACAAGTGTTCCGCCAGAACTCCAGATCCGTATGCGCATTTTATCTGAAAGATCATTCATTCCTAGGCCGCCACTATCCTCTACAGTAGCTACAAACTTATAATGACCATTACCATTAATGTTTCCCCAACCTTGCCATGCTGCCCTGTTCTTGTTTATAACCAGCCAATCCAGGCTTTGACTAAAGAACCAGTCTTTGTTGTTTAAGTACAGAGCCAGTGCACCTACCGGTTTTTCTGCTGTTTTGGTAGGGTAGGTTAAAGCAAATGCAACAGCTGTTTTAGCACCAGGTTCCATATGTCTTAATCTAGTGGCCCAGTTTGATATTTCACCTACACCTGCTACAAAACCGGCGGTTGGGTCATAAATAACAATCTGCTGCTGGTATTCATCAGAAGTTGCATCAAGGCAGCTTTCAGAAAAGTTGAGACCAACAGTATATATACCGGCTTGCTGGTAAGTGTGCTCGCCTGTAATCCGGGGAGAGTCAGGGAGGGTATAAGACACAGAACTGTCGCTTCCATCGCCCCAAGTCCATTTTATACCTTTGTTCTGTAAATCAGTGTAACTGCCAAAATCTGCTGTTGTTCTAACTTGCCAGCCCACTCTGCTGGGCTTTGGTGGCAGGTAAAGCCTTACATCAACTAATTGAGTAGGACAGGAGGGCGTAAGAGCGTATTTAATAAGGTTTAGCTGCCCCTGACTATAATAATTATCTGCAGCAAAAGCTCCACCAAGATAAAGGTTATCCTTTTCATCTTTTACCAGATTTGTCCAATGAGAATATTGAGGTTCATAAGACGGAGGTGTACTAAGAGTCATGGTTCGAGTTCCGTTTTTATCATAGATAAGTACGGTAATAAAAGTCAAGCCACGATCACTATAAGCAGCAGCAGAAACAGCTGGTAAGCCATTTTCTAAGATCACAAGTGATCCTACACTATAGCCATAACTAGATGCTGGTTCATAATTATCCCCCCATACCTGCTCACCGTTACTATTGAACATAGCAGTAAATATGGTGGTCTTTTGGGGAATGTTCATGAAGGCTTCCGCTAGTAGTATAATATTCCCTTCTTTATCAAAAGCAGCATCTTTAAGCTTATGTTCGGCCGGAGCAGATGAGCCACGACGCCATAGGTAGTTTCCTGCTCCATCTGTCTTTAATATAAACATAGTTGGATGGCCATGACAACAGGATTCCCTTGTTCCGATAATGTAAATACCAGTTGAATTTACAAGCAATTTGGACGGATGGTCCAAAAAGGCATAGGTTTCTCTCAACTCATATTCTTTCTCTAATAAGATACTGCCATCTTCACTTGCGTACTTTACAAGATATATAGTACAACCATCTATACTGCTACCTTGGTACAAATCCTTACCTGTAACAATTAGATTTCCATCAGTATCTAATATACTAGCTGTGTTCATGGCAAGGTCAGCGCAGTTCGATTCATAACTTCTGCTCCAGACTAAATTTCCTTCTTTGTTTAACTTTATAGTTAATGCCTTTTCCTGTAAAAAGCCCGTTAAAAAAATTTCCTCTCGGTTATTAACTATTAAATCGGCTGGCTTAAATCCATCTATTATGGTATAATTCAATAGCTCTTCCCCCTCAGGAGAAAGTTTCAGGAGCCTGTCATTCACGTCTGGTGTGCGCGTCAGAATATAGATATTGCCGCTTTCATCCAACACGCTTTTATAAGTAGTACCACTAAAGTTGACTTGCCAAAGTTCACGACCTTCAGTATCGATTTTTGTTGCAGTAGTACTCCCTACAACAATCATATTTTGATGATGATCTATTTGTAGATGATAAGGGGCAAGAACATTTGGATAAGTTTTGGTCCAGGTTTGCTGGTACTGACCAAGAACTGATGAGGAAGTAAAGAAAAGTAAAAGGAGCAGGTTTAACTGCAAATGGGTTTTGAAATATAGAAGAACATTGCAGGAAATACAGCTGTTAATACTATGCTGCAGGATAAAGTGTAAACGTTTTTTCATAGCTATCTAGTTTAGTAAACAATTCTTTTTATTAAACTATAGGCTTGGGTGAGTGCCTACTTAAAGACAGGGATGGGATTGGAGAGGTTATTAATGTGAATTACTAATAGTAGTTGAAGATTAAAAGTTTTTATACTATATAATTCGGTAAAAGGTTTAATTAAAACTAGGTAAATGAATATTAAGTTTAATTGTATACATATGCATCCGCCCGACGAACTATATCTTTCCCTCTGTTGAAGCAGTTTCTACTTTTGTTGAAAAATAAAAAATGGATAACAACAAGAAGAGATGCTACGAATGGTGGCAGTTTATGAACAAAGCGGCCAAAGTTAGAAAGCCTTCTGTGAATCTGCCGGAATAAATCTTTCCGGCTTTGGCTACTGGGTCCGGAAAGTATGGAAAGAGCGGGAGACCGCTGCCTGATCTGTAAAGATTGATACTACCACTCCTCCCCAACCAGTCCTGAACTGGAGCTGGTTTACCCCAACGGTGTGAGGATAAAGCTGCAGGAGGCAAACCTGCCACTCATCAGCCAACTGCTGCGCCTCTAGCCATGCTGAGCCTGAGCTCCGCTGTTACCTCTACGCCGCTGTCGTAGACATGCGCAAGAGCTTCGACAGGCTCTACGGCCTTATCCGGAATAAGGCAGAGAAGAATCCTGATGTACTACTAAAAAATCGCTTTACAGCCTTATACTATAAGTTTCAGGGTTCATAAACAGGCTTTTCTCTTATTTCCACAGACTTATAATATTCTGAAGGCGGCATATTAAACTTCGTTTTAAAGCACTTCCTGAAGTAATCAGCATCGTTGAAGCCGACCATATAGGCAACCTCGTTCACGTTGAACTTATGGTCTTTTAGTAATTGCATAGCTCGTTTTAAGCGAAGTTCTTTAATTAGTTCCGCCATGCTGAACCCTGTCAGTGCTTTTACTTTGCGGTACAGGTGCGTGCGGCTCAAGCCAATTTCGGAGCAAATGTCTTCGATGTTCAGTTCAGAATCGGCAATGCGGTCTTCCACGTACTGCAGCAGCTTTTGCAGCAGCTTTTCATCTGGCGAAACCGGGGTTACGATAGATGGTTCCAGCGTAATTTCCGTTTTGTACTTTTCTCGTAGCCTTTCCTTCGAAAGCAGCAGGTTTTTTACTTTCGTTTGAAGGTAGGCTAAGTTGAAAGGTTTTACAATATAATCATCCGCACCGGTTTCGATCCCCTCGATCTGGTTTTCGATAGGGGCCTTAGCTGTTAACATAATAAAAGGAATGTGACTTGTCTTCAGGTCAGTCTTTAACCTTTTGCAAAATTCAAGCCCGTTCATTTCGGGCATCATCACATCACTGATGATAATGTCTGGCAATACCTTCGACGCCATCTCGAGTCCCTCTTTTCCGTTCCCGGCTTCGATAACGGTGTACATGCTTTCAAAGTAATCGCACAGGTACCTTCTTAGCTCATCGTTATCCTCCACTATCAGTAGCGAAGGAGTTTTTCCGTTAACCAAAAGCTGCTCCCGTTCTGGTTGAGTTTCCTCTAAGGCAGCATGTTGCATGGGATGGTGTTCAGCAATTTCAGCAGCCTGAGTAGCTGGAGAGTTGGCCGTTTCGGATGTAATGGTCGCAGTGGGTTTAGTGGGCAGTGTCACCGTGAACACAGTTAAATTCTGCCCGTCGCTTTGTTTAGAGCAATCAACAGAAATATTGCCGCCGTGCAATTCAACCAGTGCTTTGCTATAGGTCAGGCCCAGTCCGGTGCCTCCCGCCTTGTTAGTGATGCCTTGCTGAAATGGTTTGAATATTAATTCTTTCTCCTCATCGGGAATTCCTTTCCCGTTATCCATCACTTTGATCACAGCATTATCATTTGGCAAATCCTGGCTAACCTCTAGCGCGATGGTTCCACCGGATGGCGTGAATTTAAAAGCGTTTGATAACAGGTTGCTGATTACTTTTTCGAGTTTGTCTTCATCAAAGCGCATGAAAATAGTCTGAGTCTGAGGGCTAAACTCCAAAGAAATATTTTTCTGTGCAGCATATGTCCTGAAGGATTCAATGATAGAGTGGAGGAAAGCGATTAGGTCGTGTTGCCGAAGCACTAACTCCGAGTTTCCTGTTTCCAATCTTCTGAAATCGAGCAGTTGATTGACTAATCGCATGAGCCTGTCGCCGTTAGCTTTCATGGTTTGCAGCTGGCCATATAGCAGTTCATTGTTTTTACCAACACTCAGCAGCCGCTCAACAGGAGCCAGTATCAGGCTCAGAGGCGTTTTAATCTCGTGAGAGATATTAGTGAAGAACTGTAATTTATTCTGATTTAAATCGTGCTCTTTTTCGCGGATGAGTGATTCATAGGCGAGCTTGCTCTTCAGTTTTGTAAACCGGGCAGAGAAATAATAGAACAGGTACAAGGCAAGCAAAATGAACAGGCCGTATAGGATGTAAGCCCAGATGCTGGCCCAGAAAGGCGGCATGACACCGATGTTAAGTGTTGTCGGAACTTCATTCCAGATGCCATCGCTGTTCGATGCTTTCACTTTAAAAACATACTTGCCGGGCGCCAGATTCGAATACGTGGCTAACCTCCTGGAAGCATCCGTATAAATCCATTCTTTATCAAACCCCTCCAGCATATAGGCGTATTTATTCCCATCTGGGTTGGCATAATGCAGTGCCGCAAATTCTATAGCAATGCTTCTGTCCTGGTGGTTTAATGTAAGTTCGTTCGTCAGGTATAAAGGTCTGTCTAGTACAACTCTTCCGTTTACTTCCTGGTTAATAGCCACAGCCTGATTGAGTATCTGCAGCTCGGTGAATACAACCTTTGGCAATGTCGGCTCAGGGGCGATGCTATCTGGAATAAAGGAATTGTAGCCGTTGTTTCCACCTAGATAAAGCTTGTTGCTGAACCTGCTCTTTACAATAGCGCCATCCGAAAACTCGTTGCTTTGCAGTCCGTCCTGGAGTGTATAATTGTGTACGGCAAGTGTTTTGCTGTTTAACCGCGAGATGCCCTTTTTATGGCTTATCCAGATGTAACCGGCATCATCCTCAATAATACCGGCAACAGTAGCCTCCGCCAGACCAGAAGCACCGGTAAAAAGCTCTACAGCCTTTGTCTTTGGGTTATAAGTATGCAGCCCATTACCGGTTCCTACCCAAATAAGCCCTGATTTGTCTTCATAAATAGAATTGATACGATTGTCAATAATTGTATTTTTAGCATCATTCTCATACTTTATCTGGCGGACAATCTTCACCTCGTCGTTGCCCTGGGTTGGCTTCAGAATAAAAATGCCCCCGCCTTCTGTTCCTGCCCATAGTTGACCTTCTTTGTCTTCCATGATAACACGTACATGCTGTGTTCGTGCTTCATCCCCAAGATTATAATGATTGAAGTTGTCCTTCTGTGCATTATAGCGATAAACGCCGTTCCAACTGGCTATCCATACATCTCCTGCCTTGTCTTCTGTAAAACCAAATACCATAGTGTTCTTAAGACCCAGCTCTTCAAAATGCCTTATTTTGCCATCTGCCGGATTGTATCGGTCCAGTCCTTTCCTGGTCCCTATCCAGATGTACCCGCGTGAGTCACAGAAGATCCTTCGTACCTGATTACTGTTTATCGAATTACTATCGCCCTCTTTGAAAGCCAGGTGCCTGTAATTGTTAGCTTTGTCAATAATGGTGATACCTTTATCTCGTGTTCCAATCCAAAGGTTACCTGCATTATCTTCGCAAATAGCCCGGATATTATTGTCGATGATCGATTTAGGGTTTTTGGGATCATGAAAGTAATAGTCAAACAACTGGGAATTAAGGTTAGCTTTATTTACCCCGTTACTGAAGGTTCCAACCCAGAGTATATTGTGGTCGTCCTTATAGAGGCTCGTGACATAAGAATCGCTTAATGTCCAGCGGTTAGCGACATTATAAGTATAGATTTTATCCTGTTTCGTCTTGAAATGAGTTTCGACCAGAGAGTTTGATTGACTTTTCAGGGTTAAGGTGTACTTATTATTTGGATGGGAAATGCTTACGCTATTGTGCCGGCGGTAAACCAATTCCTGGATTTCAGGCGATACAGCTTCTATGAGAACCCGTTCAAAATCATCTGTGAGGTAGTTATATCGGCAAAACGTTCTGTCGTCAAAAGTCTCTACCCAAATATCCTCGTTCGCGTCTTTAGCCAAGTTGTGAATACGGTTATCGCTGATGCTTTTGATATTTTTAGGATCATATTTGTAAATTCTGAACTTATAGCCGTCGTAGCGGCATAACCCGCCCCATGTGCCAAACCATATATAGCCATACTTATCTTTCACAATGCCATGAATGGTATTCTGAACCAAGCCATTCTCAGATGTGATATGGTCAAACTTCAGGTTAAGCGATTGTCCGATAGCTGAATTCAGGCACAACACAAATAAAAATAAAAAAAGAAAGTTCCTGTTCTTCCAGCCTCTTTCACTAAAATGAAATTTGGATTTAATGGATGCTGAAAAAGGTCGACTTTTTATAAAAGAGTAAAAAAGTTTATTCATATGAAGTAGTTGGAATATGCTTTAATTCATTTACGATCAATTTGTTGAGTTGAAGTAAAAAATCCATATTGGATTAAATGAATAAGTGTTATGTTTAATTTTTCTGATTCTAATATATTTGGTGGGGAAGCAGCATGATCCCGCAGCACAGGTTCCTTATTGTTAAATCCAGAGCAAAAATAATTAATTTCAGCCCGAATTTTTAGTAGCTGTCACCATAGCTGCTGCTCCTGAAAACAGGCTGCCTGGTTGTACATAACAAGATTCCTCACCAATTTTAATTGCCATGACAGGTTTGCCCATCAGATCCTTTAGAACCAGTAATTTTTATATACTATTCTTAATGATTAATAAAAAAAGGATCTTTAAAGTTAAAGATCTGTAAAATTAGGTGCCAAAATAGTTATATTTTAATTAAATATTATACTGTGCCTAACCTGCTGTAGTTTTAAGAGATTCCTATTACCTAGATTGCTCCTGTATCCTCCGGCGTACTCTCTTTTTCTAAAATTGATACGCTACGATAATGTAAAATAGCTGTTTAAGCTTACAATGTAAAGTTTAACAAAGTTCAGCGGTTCAATTTATCAGGAAAAAGAGTAAAACTAATATTTCTGTATTTTATAACAGACTTCCATTTGTTCTGGCAATAATCAAAAATATAAAATAATTACATAGAGAGTTCATTAATACTAAAAAACTTACGGTAGTTAAAATAAGTATCTGTATACCTCTACATTATAATAGGTTCTATTAAGCAACTGCTGAAGCATTTAGCTACCAATCCTGATCCGGAAGGTTCTTTAGCGGGTAACGATTTAAACTTATTCTTTAATTAAAATTATGGCAATTTAAAGAGATTCCTCATTCTGCTGGAAAGATGTACTTGTTCGGGCGGATACACTAAAACAGCAGGTGTTTCATAAAATCATGGCATAATTGATCCTGACGTTGTGAGATGTACATAAAAATACGATCTATTACTACTATTTTATATAATTGGAATAATAGTAGTTGTTTTTTGGAACATTAGTCCTTAAGCCAAAGCGTTAAACATACCTACCTTTACTATCACTTGTAAGTTAAAAACAAGTAGTTAAATCTAACTTCAACTTTTGTGTAGAGATTATAATATACAGGACGTCACAACTTTTCGGAATTTAATGTTGGCTATAAATAAAAGCTGATGATTTGAAAACTACGAAAAGCTTTACAATTGTATTATTATCGAATAGTTGGGTAGAATATAGCTTTATTGATTTTTGCTTAAGTTCTAATTTCCTCTCACAGCATAAACTGTATTTAGAGCAAATAGAGCCACATTTAAAATTTAGTGAAAATTTTTGGAGCTCCATAAAATAGGGTTAAAGAATGTGTTTCGGACTTCGCTTTAGTTCAAGAGTAAGGAAAATATCTTTTACAAACCTATATAAACCAATTTCTTCAACAATTAAAATCCGCGTATGAGTAAACTTTCACTTTTCCTGACTGTACTCTTCTGTACATGCACCCTGATAGTCCACAGCAAAGTGTATTATGTAGCGCCTGCCGGAAATGACAGCCATGCCGGTACAGTCGATGCACCGTTCTTAACCATACAACGGGCTCACACAGACGTTGCTGCCGGCGACACAGTTTACATCAGGGGAGGCACCTACATGATGCAGGAATCGCAGATTTTTGAAAAGACAACCGGTAATCCGAGGTATGCTTATGTATCTAAACTAACAAAAAGCGGAACCTCCGGCAAACGTATCAACTACTGGGCCTTTCCTGGCGAGAAACCTATATTCGATTTCTCAAACGTTAAACCCGCCGACCATCGCATCCACGCCTTCGAAGTTACCGGCTCGTGGATGCACTTTAAAGGGCTGGAGGTAGTAGGCGTGCAGGTAACCATCGACCAGAACATCAATACCCAGTCTGTCTGTTTTTCCAATAATGCCAACGTCGTAACGAATGGGAGCAATAACATTTATGAACAGTTGGTCATGCGTGATGGCATGGCCATTGGCTTTTACCTGACCCGGGGGGCAAACAACCTGGTGCTTAACTGTGATGCCTATAATAACTGGGATACTGTTTCGGCCGATAAAAAAGGCGGCAACGTAGACGGATTCGGGGCACATCCCAACCGGGTAGAATATACCGGTAACGTATTCCGTGGCTGCCGTGCCTGGTTCAACAGCGACGACGGCTTCGATATCATCAGTTCTCACACTGCCATTACCGTAGAAGACTGTTGGTCATTTTATAATGGCTATTCCATTGAATTCGAGAATCTGGCCAACGGTACAGGTTTTAAAATGGGTGGCTTCGGTACTTCCTCCAGTCCGTCGGTTCCGGCTGTAATTCCGCGCCATACTGTCCGCAACAGTCTGGCCTATAATAATAAATCGTCCGGGTTTTATGCTAACCACCACCTGGGCGGTAACGACTGGTATAACAACACGGCTTATTTTAACTGGCCAAACTTCAACATGCTCAACCGAAGCCCCAATTATACGGCGAGTATTCCGGGCTACGACCATGTGATGAAAAATAATGTCAGTTATTTGACCCGGTCAGATCGGGAGCACCACCTGATTACTGAAATTGATGAGCGGGAGGGGGTAAATATCCTTAGCCACAATACGTTCATGAATCCGGGTATTGGTACACCCACTGCTGCCGATTTTATCAGCCTGGACCAGTCACAGCTGACACTGCCCCGCAAGCCAAATGGCGACCTGCCGGACGTTACCTTTATGGTACCAGCCCCGGGGAGCAAACTGGTTGGCGCCGGTATCGATGTAGGTTTGCCTTTTACAGGCAGCAGCCCTGACCTGGGATACCGGGAATCGCAGTTGGTACTGAGCGTAAAACCTGCCACAGTCCGGGCATCCGCAGCTTACCTTTACCCAGTGCCTGCTAATAAGGTGCTCAACATCCATTTCCCGGATCGGGCCTCTAAACCGGTTACGATCAGCATCTTCGATCTGCAAGGCAGAAAAGTTAGTTCAACAGAGATAGCGGCAACCAATGCCTTAGCAGCAGACGTAAGCCGACTGCCCGATGGAATTTATTTCCTGGAAGCAAGTTATTCCGGCACGAACGTAGTATTCAGTCGGAGCAAATTTCTGAAACGGCAATAGGTAATTTATGCCGCTGACAGAGTGGAGAGAGGCTTGGGCCCTGGCCGCGCCGTCAGCTGCCGATAACAGACAGCAGCTGCTGTTTGTTAAAACTGGTTATAGCATACCAAAATAGCAAAGAAGTGACTTTAATGGCTTATATGATACAGAAACACTCTTGATGGAATATGTTTTTACGCTGCTCGCGGCACTTTTCTTCTTTCTTTAAAGGCTGCTGGAGAACCATTAATCCATGTGGAAAAATTTAATCTCTGAAAGGGGCCATCGGTGAAAGGACTATTGCCATAAAAGTGTTGCGTGATGATGGGTTTCCGACCCGTTACATCAATTACTTCTTTCTGGATGCGAAAAAGTATCGGCAGTTGGTAGGAAAACAGTATGATAAAGGCTGGCATTTTGTACCGGAGGAATTAGTGGCAGCACCAGTCGTTGCTTTAAGAATTACCGAAACGGCAGACGGCAACTGAGGCGCCTGAAGATCAATAGATGTAAAACTGGAATCTTGTACGAAGGCCTACTGAAAGGAAAGCCAATGTCTCAGCCTACAATCATTGGCCTTTCGCAGATGACCTAAACCACTATGAGAATTACCGGCATTAAGATTTTAAACTTATTATAGAAAGAACTGAAACACCGGCATAATTATCCTAGGAGCTTGGTACCTGGAGCAGGAGTCAAGTATTTCGCCTGTACTAAGTACAATCAAGTAAGTTTTGACAGCTAAAACAAACGGTTTCAAGGCCATCTACTAAATTATTCGAATGAAAACAGCCTCTAAAAGGTTTTGCCTCCAAATTTTGTCAAGGGTTCAACCGACATGTTTTAGTTGCATGTACTTAGGAAAATATAAACTTGAAGCCTTGCGCTTTTCGCTGCTCCTGAAGTACTGTTACCACATCCCTGAAATGTTCCGGTTCAGAATTCGAAACATGTATACACTACCATATCCCGGAAATCCTCAGCTTAGGATCAGCGCGACAAGCACCTTGCAGGCGCTAGAGACGGTGCAGGCAATTGATTAGATATGAAGAGCGGTCAGCAGGTGAAGGTGGAGCATGTCCTCTGTTTCGGCTAAGCAAATCAGAAACTGGCCTCCGATGACCTGTTCAAGATTTTTAAGTACCGGAAAAGCACATTTGCTTCCAAGGTATTTCAGCTATTGCAGTAACTCTACCCGGATAATATGAAAATAGATAGCTGCATCATCAACTAACCGGAGAGTTGGGCCTTTCCAGTCTGGAGCCTGACCAGCAAAGGCATCACCTTCGAGCTCTATGCAGCGGGTGGCTGCATAGAGCTCGATTGGGCCATCATTCCTTACAAGAAATTAACGCCATTCCTGATATATGGCTACTCCTTGAAGAAAGAAAGGTGAACGAAAGTTCTTGCAGAAGCATTTGCAGCGCAAAAATAAAGTTTACAAAGGCGCTTATAAGTCAGCAGCAAAAAATAACTGTCCTATTTTGAGTGAATTTCATTCTGCTGCTGTCTCCATAGCTGCTGAATTTGAAAAGACACTCGTAATGCATGCAGCTCATGCGAGGTTTTGTTTACTACTTTTTACCCTAAACACTTTCAAAATCCCATAATCCTGCACCTATTTTTTTCCCTGACAACATACATTTTAACGGATTCTCCTTTCTGCACCACTCTCCATGCCTGCTACTGCCTTAAATAATTAAAATTAATATATTTCTAATTTTTATAAATAATATCTAAAATCAGTCGATGTCTGAATTTCTGAGGCTTTTCTTTCTAAGGGTGTATTCTTTATTCTGCTTTGCTAGTAGAAACGGGAAGAGCTGTTCTGCTAGTTTCCCTGACCATTTAATTTTATAATGGTATCATAAAAGCACCTCTTTTTCAACAAAAGTAGTTTTTGATGTTAATGTGGCACAAGCGTTCTGTGTTTCTGGAACATATGTCTAGGCTCACAGAGGCTCCTCGCCTATATTTTTGTTAAACTAATGATAGTTAGTTTCTAATTAAATGAGCAAGCTCCGAAAAGCTGATTAGAAGCTATTCACCTTCAATACTGTATCAATAAAATTAATTTTAATTCGCTTAACTAAAACCTTAAAAAATTATGACTAAATTAATTACTAAATTATGCTGCGCATTTTTACTCTGCTGCATGTTCAGCAGCATCAGTCAGGCACAGCAATGGCAGATACTTGGATCTCAGTCGACAGATGCTACTCCCAAGCCCATTGGAATTATAGCTGACTCCGTTCTACACATAAGCATGGCCGTTTCTCCGCAGGAGGTTCCCTATATAGCCTTTGTGAACACGGCTAATGATAATAAGGTATCTGTGATGCGCTATAATGCCGCAGGTGGGTGGGAGGCTGTCGGAGCGGCAGGAATCTCGGCGGGTGCTGCAGCTGCTACAAGCATTGCCATTGCAGCAGAAGGTACACCGTACCTGTATTACAGAGACATGACCGCAGCGAATTTAAGCAAGGGCGTGGTGATGAAGTTTAACGGTACTGCCTGGGAGACAGTAGGTAACCAGGCAACATTGCAGGCTGAGGGTGCTACTATAGATTGGCCGGTTATTGCTACGAATCCTGAAGGAATACCCTTTATTGCTCACAGGCAAACATCACATGATACTAAACCTGTAAATTACAGAAAGTTCGATGCTGCAACTGGCGACTGGGTATCTATAGGCTTATTCAATTGGCAGAATTCTAACACCCCTCCGGAGCAACATACTATTTTCTTCAGTAACGACGGAAGGTTGCATTGGGCCGGTAAGGACTTCTCCAGATCATCTGTAAGGATTTATAGTGGTGAAGGAGAAGTTTGGACGAGGCCGGGTGGTACAGGTAACATCACCACTGGCGCTAATGGAGCTACAGGTACTTCTCATGATAACATTCCTTATCTTTTGTACCGCGAAAGTCAGGCTATTAACAGAGACAACCTAACTCTTTGGAGATTTACAGGTACTGGTCCCCTTGCTAATGGATGGGAACTAGTTGGTCCTGCGAATTTTTCAGGAAATAACGTGGCTAATGCTAATGTGGCTGTAACCAATGATGGTACTCCGCTGGTGGCTTACGAAACAGGCGGAAGATCAAGAGCTATCATGAAAAGCTTTAACAGCACTACAAATGATTGGCAGAATGTAGCGGCACCGTGGGGAGATACTCTATCACAGGGAGTTGCAGATTACACGGAAATGACAAAAGGACCCCAAGGCAATATCTATGTAGCTTTCTCCGATGTAGCCCTTCATGGCAAACCAGTGGTACTGCAATATAAATTGGGTACTACAACCAGCGCTGCCAAAGAACTAGATAAAAAAGCAGATGTGCAGGTATATCCTAACCCATCTGCCAGTTCTTTCCGCTTTACAGCAGCCGGTAAGTTCAGCTACACAGTTTACAACAATTCAGGCCAGGTAATGGAGCGTGGCCAGGGGATGGGCGAAAGTGAGTTTGGAACAGCCTTAAGAGCTGGCTTATACTTTGTTCAGCTTCAGACGGAAGTCGGAAACCGGACGCTGAAGCTCCTGAAGCAATAGCTGACAATAGTATTCTGTAAAACATACAGCAATGAAAAAAGAGGATATGGGATGTGCTTTTCCTATCCTCTTTTTCTGTTCTTCAATCCGAATGACCTGTAAAATCGACTCTATGTAATGAAAAGTACAAGTCGAATCTTTTTAATCAAGCATTGCCTAGCGAGTGTTTACTACTTAATTCCCATAGATTGCTGAACTTCATAAAGAAATTGTTTTTAAGCCAGATGCAATACGTTTCTTTCGTTAGATGTGGCACACATGTCCTGTGTTTATGGAATAAGAGTATGGGAGCAGTTGGTAGGCGGATGACTATATTTGTTTTACCTAACGGGCATTAGGCAGCATGTGCGGAATCATATGTTAAAAGGGGCACCTGTTGGAAAGACAAAGAAGAAAGATTGTACAATGCCAGGCTGCAGGCACTGGCTTGCATCAATAGCACAGGAAACTTTAAATAATCGCTAAAGTTGTATTGACAATTACTGTATGATTTATGACGGTAATTGTTTATAAATAAAAAACTTTATGCGACGCTACGAAATCAGTGACCAGGCCTGGAGTCGTATCAGCGACATGCTGCCTGACAAATCCACCGATGTTGGTCGTATAGCCAAAGATAACTACTAGTTTATTAATGCTTTACTTTGGTCGCCCGCAGCGGAGCCCCCTGGCATGACCTTCCTGAACGCTTTGGACCCTGGAAAGCGTCTACCAACACTTCCGCCGCTGGGCCAATAAAGAGGTGTGGCAGCGGGTTTTGAGCAGCTACAGGAACCGAATCTGGACTGGCTCATGTTCGATTCCACTGCCATCAGAGCGCACCAGCATGCAGCAGGGCAAAAAAACAACAGCAGAGGCAGAAGTTTTTAGGCCGCAGCCCTGGTGGCTTCAGCAGGTTTATACTCTCCACTGGCCATAAGTCCGATCATAAGCCAGCAGAGGATTTACTGGCAGCAGACAAACCTTGGAGCAGTAGTGGTTGACAAAAGCTATGACAGCGAAAGCCTTTGCTCGATTCATCACTGAACGTGGCGCTGAAGTAGTGATTCCTTCCAGAGCAAATGCCAAGCAACCCCGTCTCATGGATGAGAACCTCTACAAGGACAGAAACAGGATTGGAAGCTTCTTCAACAGAATCAAACATGACAGGCGCATCGCTCTCGATATGATAAAACCGCTGCTGCTTACTTAGCTTTTGTACATGTAGCGGCAGCCATGACTCTTTTACTTTAATTGTCGACACAACCTAGAATTTTTTTTCATTTTATATTTTAAAGATAGATTCATGAGAATAAGATTTACTTTATTAACATTATTTATAGTAGTGCTCTGCACCCAAGCCTTTGCCCAGCGCAAAATGGAAAAACTAGGGCGAGGGGTAGTAGCTATCAGGACATCAAGTACAAAGAATCTGATTACCTGGCGTTTGCTCGGAACAGAGCCCCAGAATATTGGTTTTAACATTTACCGCTCTGCCAATGGCGGTGATCCTGTTAAGCTCAACAGCCAGGAACTTCTTGCCGGTACCAACTTCGAAGATTTGTCTGCGTCAGCTTCAGCGGCTAACACGTACATTGTTAAACCAGTTGTAGCAGGAGTTGAAAAAGAAACAGGATCAGGGAGCTACACCCTTCAGGCCAATACGCATACCCAGCCTTTTTACAGGGTGCCGATCAGGAACGTGCCCGGCTACCATGTTCGCTATGTGTGGGTTGGCGATTTGGACGGTGACGGCGAATACGACTATATTATCCATAAAAACCCAAAGCCCGGCAGTAACTGGGACGTGCCTGACCTGGTAGAAGCTTATAAAAGTGATGGCACTTATCTGTGGACAGTAGATATGGGGCCCAACAGCCATAACAGGAATAATATCTCGCCCGGCTCCAGTGCGCTAAATGCCGGCCATGGCGACAATATGACGGTTTATGACATTACCAGGAACGGGAGATCAGAGCTTATCCTGAGAACGTCCAACGGTGTTAAGTTTGCCGATGGCTCTGTGGTGTCTGATGCCAATAACAGCAAACAGTTTATATCGATTGTTGACGGCTTAACTGGAAGCGAAATATCCCGCACGCTCATTGATAACCCGTACCTGAGCGTGGGGCCTATGAACGGGCACATGGGCATTGCTTATCTGGACGGTATCAATCCGAGTGTTGTGCTGATGGGAGCCAACCGGAACAGCGACCTAAGTTTTAATGAAATCGTGAACACCTGGAACTGGAACGGCAGTACCCTGATGTACAATTGGCAATTCGATCTAGCAGGCAACAATCTTGCTTCGGCCCACCAGATTAAGATTTTTGATATCGATGGCGATGGCAAAGATGAGATTGTCCCACAGGCCTTCGCTTTGGATGATGATGGTACGCTATTGTACAACCTCAGGGACCATGCCATCGACCACGGCGACCGCTTTTTCATTGCTGATATGGACCCTTCACGTCCGGGGCTGGAGATGTACGGGGTACAGCAAGGGTACAGCTCACTGGGTATCATGTGGTATTACAGCGATGCGAAGACCGGTAAAACATTATTAAGCCAGAGCAATCCGAATAACCATGATATAGGCAGGGGCATGACAGGAGATTTTGACCCACGCTACCCAGGACATGAACTCTATACATTCGTGGAGGGACTTCACAATGTTTCTGGGGCAGTTACTTCCAATGGCACATTTAGTTCCTTCCCGAACTTGAGAATGTACTGGGATGGAGACTTAGGAAGTGAACTGCTGGACAATGGTAAAATTGTAAAGTGGAACTACTTAACTAATAGTGAGACCAGGCTCTATACACCCGGCTCTACTACCACCGGTGCTAACATAACGCAGAATGGGAGGACTACGCCTGCTTTTTATGCTGATATCATCGGAGACTGGCGCGAAGAGGCTATTTATGAATCGACTGATGGCACTTACCTGGTGGTTTTTACTACCCCGTACTTTACCGACCACCGTATTTATACCTTGCCCCATAACCCCGGATACCGCAACGACATGGCTGTAAGAGGCTATTTTCAGTCGCACAATACCGATTACTTTATTGGGTACGACATGCAGCAGCCACCTTTGCCGCCTATTCAGCATACAGATATATATTGGGATGGCAACACGGCTGTCTGGGATAAAGCTACAACGAACTGGTCTGATGGAAACGAAGCGAAAGCCTTTGCAGACGGAGACACAATTATGTTCGACATTAGGGGCACCAATACCGAAGGCATAGAGCTCAACACCACGGTGACTCCCGGAAAAGTATGGGTGATAAACCCTGAGAACAAAGATTACGCCATAGCTGGCGGTGGCAAACTTACCGGTACAATGGACCTCTGGAAAGCGAAGTTAGGAAGTTTTACCCTTGCAGGAAATCACGACTACACCGGAGCTACCATTGTAAGCGAGGGCATTTTCAATATTAATGGTTCCCTGCAAAGTAAAGTTACCGTGAAGGGCCTTGGCGCCGTAGGCGGTAAGGGAACCCTAGCCGGCGGACTCGTGCTGGATAAAGCTGTGAGCACAGACGGCGGACGCATCAGCCCGGGCTTTGGTAACACAGCCGAAACCTTGGGTACCCTCATCATTGGCGGCGACCTGGCGGTAGATGGCAGTAACTTCGAATTTGATGTGGTGCCCGGCTCGGATAAAGTGAATGACTCTCTTGTAGTTACAGGAAACCTGACAGTAAGTGGGGAAAACAGATTAATTCTCAATTTCCCAAACAATGAATATGCTCCTGGTACTTACACTCTTATCCGTTCCAACGGTACCCTTTCGGCTTCAACCGGCAATTTTGTGCTGGAAGGTGTCACAGGTGTTTCCACGCAACTGCTGATCGAAAACAACGAGGTAAAAGTTAGAATAAACATTGCCCGAGCTGCTGCAACTATAGTATGGAGCGGGGTTGTGAATAACTCCTGGGACTTCGACAACGAAAATTTTAAAATAGGAGAGACACCAACAGCCTTTGTATCCGGCGACGCCTTAACCTTTGACGCAACTGCTGTCCGGAAGTCGGTTGTTCTCAACGAAGTGTTATACCCTGCTTCTGTAACCTTCGATTCGGAAGCCGATTATACGGTGCAGGGTACAGGCAGCATTGGCGGCACAACCGACCTTGTTAAAAACAACACCAATAATCTGAGCCTGCTCTCCACCGCCAACACTTACACCGGAAAAACCATTGTAAACAGTGGTACCCTGACGGTAGCAAAGCTTGGGTTACAAAACGAACCATCATCGATTGGTGCCGCCGGACCGGAGGCCGAAAACATTCAAATCAATAATGCCAATTTTATTATCAACGAAAGAAGCACCACCGACAGGGCCATCACGATTACCGGTACAAGCACCATTACGGTACCGGACGCAGCAAACTACACCATTTTTAATGCTGACATTGTTGGAAACGGTTCACTGGTGAAAGAAGGTGAAGGGTCTATTTCAATGGTGGGTCCAAAAAGCTTTACCGGCCCGGTAGTGATAAAATCAGGTAGAGTGAACCTGCGCACAAGGGATGGTAATGTCGGCGGACTAGGCACCAGCAATGAAATTACGCTGGAGAATGCCACGTTAGCCATGGAAGATGTCCGGAATTATGCCCAGGCCGCATGGAATCTGACAGTGCCGGAAGGTAAAACCGCCACCTTAATTACTGATGGCAGAAGCACTTTGTTGGGTAAGCTCAAAGGAGCGGGCACGCTGAACGTGTTCATCCCGTACGTACGAACCGACTTCAAAGGAGACTGGTCAGAGTTTACAGGTAGAATAGTTGTATCCAACAGCGATTTCCGTATCGCCAACGTGAACGGGTATGGCAATGCCGCCATCCACCTGAGCAGCGGCTGGCTGGGGCCCATCGCCGGTGCGAGTACGTCTATTGCCATCGGAGAATTTTCAGGGGTAGCGGGTACAGCACTTTCCTCGGATAACAGAACAGCGAACTGGGTGATAGGTGCAAAGAATACGGATGGCAGCTTTGCCGGAAATATTATCAGGACTTCGCTTACTAAAGTAGGGACAGGCACCCTTACCCTGACAGGTAACAACCGATACACCGGCACAACAAACGTAGATGCCGGAAGGATATTGGTAAATAACCGGGCTGGCATCCGCGGGCTTGGTTCTGGTACGGTTACGGTTGCCAGCGGTGCTACCTTAGGCGGGACAGGTTCCGTAACAGGATCTATTACCGTGCAGTCGGGCGGTATACTCCAGCCCGGTTCAAACGGCATCGGCACCTTTACCGACAGCACCAGCGTAAATTTTGCCAGCGGCGCCATCGCTGAAATGGAAATAAATAAAGGTTTGGCCGCTTTTGATATGCTGAGAGTGGTAGGCCCTGTTACATTTAACGGTACACTCCGTATCCAAAAAATAGGTGGTGCCGATTTTGCTGCGGGCGATAGCTACCAGTTGTTCCAGGCCAATAGCTATAACGGCAATTTCTCTGCTATAGAACCACAGGTTCCAGGACCCGGATTGATTTGGAACTTTACGCCTGAAACGGGAACACTTTCTGTGGGGCTAGTTACCTCTCTTGGTGCAGATACACATGCAACAGGAATAGAATTTTATCCGAACCCGGTTACGGAAAACCTGAACATCTCTTTAGCAGCAAGTGCCCAGGGTGCCACTGTTAAAGTTTACAACTCCTTAGGTGCAGTGCTTATTTCCGGAAAACTGAAGGGCAATGCCAATATTATCTCGCTGAAAGGCCTGCCGACTGGTATATATTTTGTGCAGGTCACGAACGGCAAAGCCACCGCAACAGAGAAAATTATAAAAGAATAATCTTTACTGAGAATCAATTGTAACTTTCAATACCTCACCAAACAGGTCTCTTTTACTGAAGGAGACCTGTTTTACTTTAATTATACCACAATACAAGTTGTGAACTTATGATAGACAATGCTTTCTACAACCGCGCCAGCCACCACACCTGCTGCTCCAGGGCAATGCGGTTGCTGAATATCCTTGTTCTATGGACAATGGAACGTTTATAACGGGTATTAGGAATTATTTTCCTGCATTTTACACTATGTTATCAGGTACTTTGTATTTCTGATATATACCTGCCGTAGCATGATAGTCTAACAAAGTGTGTATCTATAAAGAATCTATACAAATTAAATTAAGTACAAATGTTTGTTTTAGCAAGACTTCTTCTCTTACCTTTCCTACTCCTGAACTTTGTAGTTTTTGCCGGACCGCCTGCGAAGGACAATTCAGGGCAAAGGGCAACATTCAACTTCAATCCCGACTGGAAAGTAATTGTTGGCGATCCGGCCGGTGCCGAAGCTGTCAACTTCAACGATGCCACCTGGAAGAAGGTAACGCTGCCCTGGGCCTGGAACGAAGACGAAGCCTTTAAAATAGATATTCACAACCTGACCACCGGCGTGGCTTGGTACCGCAAAGAGTTTAAACTGCCTAAAGGTTCAGAAGGTAAAAAAGTATTCCTGGAATTCGAGGGTGTGCGCCAGGGCGGCGAGTTTTATGTGAACGGCCAGCACATCGGCCGCCACGAAAACGGCGCCATGGCGGTTGGATTTGATGTTACAGCGCACATTAAGCCTGCCCCCGCCCTAAACGTAGTGGCCGTGCGCACCGACAGCGACTGGGGCTACCGCGAAAAAGCCACCAACACCAAATACCAGTGGAGCGACCAGAACTTCAATGCCAACTACGGCGGCATCCCTAAAAATGTGTTCCTCCATATCACTGACAAGCTTTACCAGACACTACCGCTTTTCTCCAACCTGGGCACTAGCGGCGTGTATGTGTACGCGCAGGATTTTGACATTCCTGGCAAAGCAGCCACCATTCATGCTGCTTCTGAAGTGAAAAACGAACATGCCGCCGCCAGAACCTTGCAATATGAAGTAGTAGTGGAAGACATGAGAGGCAAAAAAGTAAAGACTTTCAGCGGAGCACCTGTCACCATTGCACCAGGTGAGACTAAAACGGTGCAGGCCAACGCCCGCGTAACGGACCTCAACTTCTGGAGCTGGGGCTATGGCTACCTTTACAACGTGTACACCACCCTCAAAGTAGACGGCAAGCCCGTAGACGAAGTGAAAACCCGTACGGGCTTCCGCAAGACTGCATTCAAAAACGGAATGGTTTACCTCAACGACCGGGTGCTCATGATGAAAGGTTATGCTCAGCGTACGAGCAACGAATGGCCTGCCGTGGGCATGTCGGTACCTGCCTGGCTCAGCGACTACAGCAACGGCCTAATGGTGAAAAGCAATGCCAATTTGGTTCGATGGATGCACATCACCCCCTGGAAACAAGACGTGGAAAGCTGCGACAGGGTAGGGCTGATACAAGCCATGCCGGCAGGTGACGCCGAAAAAGACGTAACAGGTACCCGCTGGACCCAACGCACCCAACTCATGCGCGATGCCATTATCTACAACAAGAATAACCCCAGCATACTGTTCTACGAAAGTGGCAACGATGACATCA
>NZ_VRTY01000107.1 GCF_008017455.1 Pontibacter qinzhouensis
TTAGGCTAAAGCCGTAACATCTAAAAAGCCACTAAAAAAACGAGTGACACAGTTCTGTTTACACTCCCCTACAATAGAGCTGAGGTTTTTTTTAAGATTAGCTAACTTGGTGCTGCAGGCTTATTAACGGGCGCAAATACCACGGTAGGCACACCATTGGCAAACCTCCAGGTCGTTTGTTTTCCGGATCGGTTCTTCAGGGTCCAGCATGCGGCGCACAAAATCGGTGAGCAACTCTTCCGAAGCCTCTCTGAAATCTTTAGGCGTTGCTCCGTCGGCCTCTGTAAAATTGAAGGCAGCCGTTAATACGCCGGCATCCAGGTTCCGGAACGACAAGATACCTGAAACAGGCTGAATAGCGGCAGAAGAGATATGCTGCCCATTTTCCAGAATGGTGTGAGGGGTAAGCTCGAGTGTTCGCTGCAGAATATACTGGTACAGCCATAGCTGCCGTGCCTTGTCATATTTAGGATCAGTTGTAAAGTGCAGGGCTACATCTTCTGGTTTCACTACCAGCTGGTTCTTCTCTACTTTTCCCGTCTTATAATCTATTACACGCAGCTCGTTCCCGGTCAGATCTATGCGATCGGCCTTACCGGCTATTTTCACCAATATTTCTTCGTCGCCTACCTGCACCGGCAGCGTGGCAGATAAAGTATCTTCCAGCTTCAGGATGTAGAGAGGCAGTTCCGGGGAGCTTTTAAGATTTGTCAGGTATTTCTCCAGCACCTCCACAGCCACCTTAAAGAGCAGGTAGTTCATGCCGCGGTCTGGTGTGGCACCTCTGGTGGCGGTTACGAACTCTTTTCGCACCTGCGCCGGCAACTGCACCAGCATGTGCTCCACATCTGCGACCACTACAGGTTTTCCGCTCTCTACAAAAGGTTTAAAAAAGTCTTCCAGCACCTGGTGCACCAGCGTTCCAAACTTATCGGTTCCCAATTGTTCCTCTACCTGGTCTATTTCCTGAATTTTGGCAATGCGGCTAAAGTAGTACTGCAAGGAGCAGTTAATGTACATGTTCAGGTGCGAAGGGTAGAGGCCTTTCTTTAGTTCCAGCTTCAGTTGCTCTAGCGTTTGCCGGTCTTTTTCTATCCGGATGTCTTCGTTATACTTTTTCGTGGCTTGCTGCTCCACAGCCGCTGTCAGGTCTCTGAACTTTATTTTCGGATTCCGAAGCGCCAGGTCGTTCTGCAACTGCAGAATAAAGCGGCTTTTCTCTCCTGAACCGTACGTGTCTGATGGCAGCACGTAGAGCAGGTGCACACGCTTGGCGCGCTGCAGCAGGCGGTAAAAATTATAAGCCATGGCACCTTCTGACTCCGCATAGGTCGGCAAGCCGAACTGTCTTAACACATCGTAAGGCATCAGCGACTCATGCCGTTTGGGTGCTGGCAAAGTATTTTCGTTTACCGATAAAATGATCAGGTTCTCGAAGTCGAGGGCACGTGTTTCGAGCATACCCATAATCTGCACTTCAGAAACAGGCTCACCACTAAAGGGCAAACGGGTAGCACCAATCAGCTCGTATAAGAACTTCCGAAAACTGCGCACCCCGATCTTATGCTCCCGGCAATCAAAAATGGTATCGAGCCGCTTTACCAGGGTGTAGTAGATGTACAGGTACTCGGTTTCGATGGTGTTGGGCTGATGGCTGTAAACCTCCCGCAGCAAGTCGATCAGGCTGTACATAGCCGTAATAATATCGTCGCAGTCGCGCCATGTCTTAAACAAGGTTTCGAACAAAGGCTGGTGCTGCCCCATCTCGAGCAGATCCTGCGCCGTAATCAAAACCTTATTATCGGCCACAATGGTATCGACCACTTTCTGAATAAAGCCATGATATTTATTCTGCTCCGGCTGCTCGTTCAGGTAAAGCTGGTACCGCCTGATGAAAGGGTGCGTGAGCAGTTTGTTCACAGACTGGTGGTGGTACTGGTACACTTTATAGCCGGCATCCTGCAGCTGGTTAATGCCGGTCAGGTGCACCTCGAACAGCAGGTCTATGAGGTTAAACAGGGGAGTGCCTTTAAAGCTTAGCCCCATGGTAACGTTGTAATTCGGAACATCATCCGGAATGGAATGCAGTACTGGCAGCAGCAGTGTTTCGTCTGGCAAAATAATGGCAGTTTGAGAATGCTTTTCCTTTTTGCGCATTTCCTGCAGCAACTGCCCCGCCAGTTTACCCTGCATGCTGGCATTGGCAACACCAATTACATTTATTTCTTTGGCATCGGTGAGCAACAGGTTCTGCTGCCAGCGCCACTCATGCAGGTTCCAGGTGCTCTTGTAAGTCCGAAGAAAACTTCCAGCCCTGTTAGGAGTGCCTTCTTCCATGTAAAAATCATCGGAGTCGAAAAGCACTTCCGCCTTGTTGTGTTTTAGCAGCGCCTTTATAATAACTTCTTCTGATTTTGTAAGCGCATTCAGCCCGATAAATATGTACTGGAAACAACCGGGTTCTTTGGCAATAGCCTCTATATTTTCAGCTACCTTCCGGAAAGCCATGCCGGTGTAGGCTTGTTTGTTCTTATGTAGCCGCTTCTGCAGGTTCCGGTAGGTTTTCTCGATGTTGTCCCAGAGACTGAAGTATTTCTTCATGCGTGGCGATATGTCTTTGCCCAGGAACTTGGGGTCCCAGCGTTCCAGTGCCTTCGCCTCCGACAGGTACTCAAACAGTTTGCCGGTAGCCACCAGGTTTTGATCTATCCGGCTGAAGTCATCGAGCAAGGTGCCTCCCCAGGTCACGAACTGGTCGAAGTCGAGCGTAGGATCCTGCTCGCGCATAAGGTCATAAAGCTCCAGTTGCAGGTTTATGGGTTCCAATACATCCACCTTGGCCAGCCGGCAAATAAAGTCTTCCATACCAGCCACTTCCGGCGACCAGATAGGCTCCGGCGCTGCCTGTGCCAGCGCATTCTTGAAAAAGAAACTTGCCCGGCGAGATGGCAGAATAATGCACAACTCGCTGATGTTCTCTTTATACTTTTCGTAAACGTACTTCGCCGTTAGCTCCAGGAAAGTCTGCACAGGAAAATTTAATGTGTGATTAAGTGGATGAGTGAGTAATGCTTACATCATAGCCTTACACTTTTTAACTATAAAAGGGCTTGAGTAGTTTGTATCTAAAAACCTTCGGAAGGCCAATTTCATTAGAAAAATTGGTTGTGCGGTAGTAGCGAAAAACATTCCTTCTCCGTTAAACACACATTTGTCAGGCTTTTGGTATCTTGTGGGCGAAATTCATCAGCAATAGCATTTGTGGGTATTAGTTTGCATAGCTGCTGATATAGCTAAGACTGAGGAGCCTCATTAGGTGCAGCTGGATAAAAGTAGTTCTCTATGTAGCAACCTGCCGCAAAACCGTTGTTGGAGTAGCAGTTACCGCAATAGGGGACATCGCTAATTTCCTATTTATGGCTTACCGAAAGATTCAGCCATAAGAATAAAAACACAGGCACCAGAAAGAGTTGCAGCAGAACTAAGACAACCTTCACCCTCCGTGTCATTTAATCCAGCGGTAAAAAAGGATTGTAGGCTATTTCCCAGAGGTTATCATCCGGATCGGCGATGTAGCTGCTGTAGCCGCCCCAGAACACTTTTTCGGGGCGTTTTAGAACGCGGGCGCCTTTGTGCTCCAGCTGTGCCACCAGCTCATCTACTTCCTTCTCCGAACGCACATTGTGGGCCAGCGAAAACCCTCTGAAACCTTTGCCGTCGGCAGCCACACCGGCATCGTCGGCCAGCGACTCCTGTGGGAACAGCGCCAGCTGAATGCCGTTGAGCTGCATAAAAATAATGCTGTCGGTACTGGCCTCTGTCTGTTGCCAGCCAAACACATGTTTGTAAAAATCCCTGGATCGTTGCAGGTTTTTTACGCCAAGTGTAATAAGAGTTATGCGCTGTTCCATCTGGTAAGTGCTTTTAAAAAATTACCGTAACCTGGTAATGATAGCAAATTAATAAAAATTGGCTAAACCTGCTGCGAATTAAAACGAACGGTAAAGGTTGTTCCTATCCCTGCCTCACTCTCTACTTCAATAGTTCCTCCCAACGACTCCACCTGCATTTTGGTAATATAGAGGCCCAGGCCTTTGGCATCTTTGTTATCGTGGAAGGTATTGTACAAGCCAAACATTTTATTGCCAAAGCGTTGCATATCGAGTCCTAACCCATTGTCGCTCACCGACAGGAAAAAATCACCGTTCTGTTGCCACGACTTCACCTTTACCAGCGGGGGGCGGTCCGGAGAGCTATATTTAATGGCATTCGAAAGCAAATTGTGAAGCAGACTCTCCATATAAACCTTCGGAAGGTGCACCACAGGCACGTCTAGTTCCTGCACCACAATGGCTTTTTTCTCAAGAATGGCTGTTTCCAGGTTCTGCAACTCTTTTTCAATCAGGTCAGCAATATGCACCTCGTCCTGCAGTAACTGCTGGTCGAGAGCCGTTCGCAGTATCGTGTTAAGATCGTCGATGGTGTTCGACATGTTACCAATCACCACATTCATGCGCTCCATCACTTCCTGCCCTGTTTCCTGGCTGGGTTCCGCTTCGTATAAGTTGTAGAGCCCTTTAATGTTACTCATAGGAGAGCGCAGGTTATGAGTAATAATATAGGCAAAATCTTCCAGCCGCTGATTTTTGCGCTGCATGTCTTCTGCTGAGGCTACCAGGTTGCTGTTTAGTTCTTTTAGCTTGTTTGCCTGGTTTCTTAAGATAAGGGAAATAATATCTTTCAGCAGTAGCTGCGCAACTTCAAGCTCGTTCATAGTCCAGGGCTGCGATTTGCCTTTAATCACCTCCACCCACTGCTCAAACGATTTGCGGGGCTTTAGCTGGTAACCATCTGTTTCCTTTTCTGGTTTGCCTGCCCAAACAATACTATCCCTGATTTCGGGTTTAAAGTACAGAATGTATTCGCGGTTATATTTGGATATCTCCAGGGCCATTAAGCCGCTTGCCACCTCCGGGTATGCTTCGGCTTCAGGAAACTGCTTCGACAGCTCCCTTGAATAAAAAATCCGTTCGTTGTTATGCACTGCCAGCCATTTTATCAGGCGCATAATCTGGTCCTGGTCCGGCACTACGCCCATTACCTCCAGTTTGTTCTCCAGAAACATAGCGGCTCCGGAACACTCTGTTATATGGAGCAGGTTTACCGCTTTTTCAAATAATCCTTTATGGATGTTGCCGGCTTCTATTACCTGGTTAATCAGGTTTTCTTCTGTCAGCTTGTAGCGTTCGAGTACTGTTATGTCCCGCAAATCCTGAGAGGCAAGCACGGCACTGGCAAAAGCTTTGGCAGCCAGGTTGCAACTCTGCCGTAGCCAATAGTTTACAAACTTAGGCCGCTGGTTCTGGCACGCCACCAGGCCCCACAATTTGCCTTTCACAATAATCGAAATAGATAGTGTGGCGTAGGCATCCATGTTATGCAGGTACTCCAGGTGTATTTCAGATGGGTTCCGTAGCTCCGATAACAGCACATTGGCAGGGGTACCTGTAGTAGGGTTCAGGTAGGGATAAATATCAACGGCCGGAGCATCGATATCAGGAATTTGCCTGACGTGCTTTTTCTCCAGCAAATCTCTGGCAGGTGCAGGAATATCTGTAGAAGGGAAGTGGTGGTGCAGGTAAGAGACGGCACCAGGCTTTATTTTTTCTGCTATTACCTCACCATGCCAGTCGTTATCAAATTTGTAAATCATCACACGGTCGTAATCGAGGATGTTTTGCACAAAATCGACAAGCAACTGCGACAGCACCAGCATGGAGTGCGAATTGTTTAAGGCCGTCTGGTAATTCGAAAACCCATACGTATGCTCAAACCGAATCTGATCTATGGTTTTATGATAGGGCTCACACTCCAGGATCAGCTTACCTTGAGCTTCCTGCAAAAATCCGAAATACTGATTTCCCTTGATAGTCATTAGCTGCGGGTTCAGCACCGTTGAGGCCTGCAACTGGGCGTGCAGCACCGGGTACTCCGATTCGAAGCAAATTTTTTCGAGTGTATGAGATATTAGATCTTCGACATAAACGCCTTCAATAAAGGAGGCAATGTTCTGGCTTACCTGTTCCACAACAAAGTTTGCCAGGTTTAGCACTATCATGAAACCGTGCGGTTGTATCCGTCCAATTAAATGTATCGGCTCCGTATCGCAGTTGCTTAAATCAACAGTTAGATTTTGGTAATTCTGCATAAATTAATTCTTCTGCTTTAGGCTCCCGCATACAGCTACGAAAGAAAAAGCGGACTAACTTCTGTCTTATTAAATGAAAGTAAAATGGAGTACTGGCACCGCACGCGTACTTGAGCCGGCCTAAAGAAATATGAGAGCTGTATACGAGCAGATTTAATACTTGCTCACCTTATCTGGCAAAATAATAGGTTTAATTCAAAAAAGCAGAATTTATCTAGATTTACTTTGACCAAAGTTAGTGCATCGGCTCACATTTATAAGGCTAGGCCAATCTGGCTTGTCTTGCTGCCATAGCTCCACTCCATTATCTGCTCCGTATCGAAATAGTACAGCAAGCACCTCACCTGATCGTATCCTAACTGCTTAAACCGCACCGCGTAGTGGTCGAGTTTATTGCGATGGTCGGGTTCGGGTGGTGGTAGCTTAAACTCCAGTAGCACAACCTGCTCTCCGTCAAATACTACCCGGTCAGGTTTGTACAGGTAGGCTCGCGCATCGAGCAGTTCTTTTTCATGCTCTACCACTACCTTCTCTGTAAAATAGTGGCGCAGCTTCGGGTGCAGCAGTATGGGTTGCAGGCGCGCGCGCAGATCTGGTTTTTCGCGTTCGCTGATGATGCCTTCATAAACCATCTGGCGCAGGACCTGGTCTAGCTGCGAAGCCGTTAAAATTCTGGAGATGGCATAATGAAGCTTTTTGTTGAGGGTGCGCTGTTTTGTTTGTGTCTCGAAATCGAATACGTTGTTGGCGTGCTGCTTCAGGTGCAGTCGTGTAGCCCAGTCTGCCGTAACCAGGTGCTCGAGGTAATAGGTAGTATCGGTGTTGGTCTGGCTATGCTGCTGGTTTTGCTGCTGGCCGCTGGCCAATTGGTAACAAAACTGATCGGGTTGCCAGAGGTTCTTGTGCACCAGATAGCGGTAGAGCAGGTGGCTAATGTTTTTCACCTGTCCCTCCAGGGCTCGGGCAGCTTTTTTGTCTTCTAACAGGTCTTTACCGTTACCGATCAGGTACAGCCGGTCTATGGGCCGCGTTAGGGCCACATACAGCATGTTCAGGTTCTCGATAAAGGTTTTTTCCAGCTCTGTTTTGTATTGGGGGCCAAGTATGGTAGTCTCCAGTTTAGAACTTATGTTAACTGCCACACTACGCAATTGGCCGGTTACGCTTACCTCCTGGGGCAGCTGGCTCCACATCAGCCCACGGGTCATGGGTTCGGTGCTCCAGTCGGCAAATGGTACAATTACAATAGGGTAGGCGAGGCCCTTCGATTTGTGGATGCTGGTAATGGTGATGGCATCGCGGTTTTTAGGCGTGTTAATACTCAGCTTCTCCTTTTGCACCTCCCAATAAGCTAGAAAATTATTCAGGTTGTTGCTGTTTTTCAGGCTGTACTCGAGCACCAGGTCCAGAAAACGGAACAGGTATTCGCACTCGTTGTTGTGGTCGAGCAAATTAAAAATCCGGATGAGCTGCTCTGTCAGTTCATAGATGGAGAGGTTGCCGGTTTCCTTTTCGTTTACATCGAATCCGAACACACGCAGCTGGTCGTAAAAAGCCTGCGGATCTGCTTTTCTGGCGATATCGGCAATACGCTGGGTCATGGGCGTATCCGGAATAACTTCCAGAGCAACGGCACATACCAGATACAAGGCCTCCGATTTAGCCAGCGTATCGTTAGGGCGGTTAAACACCCTGAACATGGCGATCAACAGGTTTACTACTTCCGCAAACTGCAACGATAGCGAATCCTGCGAAATAATATCGTAGCGCCGCTCCTTCAGAAAATTAGCTATAAGCTTACTTTTGCTGTTGGTGCGACACAATATCGCCATATCTTTCAGGCTATAACCATCCTGCAGGCCCTGTTGCACTAGCTGTAGCACCAGGTTAAGCATGCTCTCGTCATAACTGAGAATTTCAGGACGGGTGTAGCCATCGTATAGCTCCTGGGTGCGGGTGCAGCCGTGCAGGTCGTATTTATAGTTGCTGTCTTCGGGATAGGTGAACAGCACCTGCAGATGCCCGCCAGTTTTACTTGCTCCCTGTGGTACCTGCTGCCGGAAGTTCTCGTCGTAAATGGCGGTAAACATACCGAACTCCTGGTGCTGCCCGCTCACAAACGTAAACAGCTCGTTGTTGAAGTCTATAATCTCGGCCCTGCTCCGGTAGTTCGTGTTCAGGTCTGCGGGGCGTAGCGAATGGCTGACCGATTCGTAACGCTCCCGCACCAGCTGCCCGTGCCGGCGGTTCTGGTAAAGGCGTTCGGTGCTGCCTTTGTAGAGGTGTAGAATCTGCTCCATTTCGCCTCCGCGCCACCTGTAAATGGCTTGTTTAGCATCGCCCACCACCATGCTGAAGTGCCCTGATGCCAGCGCATTGTCAACGAGGGGCAGCAGGTTGTTCCATTGCAGCACAGAGGTATCCTGAAACTCATCTATCAGAATGTGGTTGTACTTTTCGCCCAGGCGTTCATAAATAAACGGCACCGGCTCCTGCAGCACAATATCGATAATGCGCTTGTTGAACTCCGAAATGTGGACAGTGTTTTTGTCGAGTTTTATTTCCTGCAGGCACTTCTCCAGCTCGTTAAGCACCGATAGTTTATACAGGTGCGGCACCACCGCCTTAATAAGGGCAGCAGTAGGCGCAAACTGTTCTTTTATTTCTTCCAGGTGCAGGTACAGCTCCGTTAGCTGCCCGCTAATGCTGTCGATCTGGCTTTTGGTGGCGGTCGTGGCTTTTCCCGCATACCATTTCTGATCTTCTACCGTCTGGCGGGCGTAGTTATTGCCATAGCTAAGGTCAGCTTCTTTCTTGAATTTGCTGAAGTAGCCCCAGATGCCACGTGTGCTCTGGTAAAAATCGGCAGGAGTGAGGCCTGCCTGTTCTATTGCGGCCAAACCCTGGCTGGCAGCCTCCTGCACCGCCTCCTCTATTTGCTGCTTTGCCTGTAGCAGGTCTGCTCTTATGGTTTTAAAATCTGCCAGCGTCAGCACCTGCAGGTCGGTAACGGCTTCGTACACCTGCTCATTCAGCAGGTTTTTGGCAAAATCGGAGAGGTCGACGGAGAGGGTGTTCCAGCTTCGGCCTTCCCGTGCTTTTTCGAGGGCATACTGCTCCAGGGTCTCCGACAGCAGGTCGCCTTTGGTGCTGGTTACCTTGTCGAGCAGTAGCTGCACAGCTGTGTCTACAAGCGTTTGCGAGTCGAGGTCCACTTCAAAGTTATGTGGAATGTTCAGTTCCCGTGTAAACGCCTGCACGATCTTGTTCACAAAGCTGTCGATGGTGCTCACACTGAAATCGCTGTAGTTATACAAAATCTGCCTGAAAAGTTTGGCTGCGCGCAGGCGTACCTCTTCCTTCTCCAGTTCTTCATCCGGATTTTCAGCCTGAAGGTCCCGTGTTATGGCATCGAGTAATTGTTCACTTTTAGCCTTCTCTTTTTCTGAAGCCGACGTGTCGTTGAAGCCACGAAGTGCCGACAAAATGCGATCTTTCATTTCAGCCGCTGCATCGTTGGTAAACGTTATGGCCAGAATAGAACGGTAATAATCGGGGTCTGGCGTGTGCAGCGCCAGCTTCAGGTACTCCAGCGTAAGGTGGTATGTTTTACCAGAGCCCGCCGAAGAAGAGTAAATTTTAAAAGTAGAAGGCATAGTACGTACTCCGTTTCTTTTGTACCCTTAAAGATACAAGCGAATCGGCAGCTACGGCAAAAACAACAAGCTTTTCTTTGTAGCAACCCTTACCACCTAAAGGCTTGTTTTGCCTTCTGAAGGGTGTTTTCATTCAAATAATTCAGGTTGTTTTCTTTTTACTGATAGCTACTAGACCTTTACCTTAATTAAAAGTTGAATAGCCGTAAGGGCTTCGGCGCACCTGCAAATTCCCCAACCAACAATTTAACCATTAAACAATCCAGCAATCAGCAATCGCAGGATAGCACATCAGCACATTAAACCATTAGCACATTAACCAAATTATTTAAATGAAAACAGCCTTCCAAAGCAAAAAGGAGAGGTTAGGGGTCAAGGGTTAAACGCCGGCATAAGCCAGCTCTTTCCTGCTGGGTTCCGAAGCAGCAGCCGAAGAAAAGTCTTTGAGGCACACCTGGTACATGATGCGGGCCATCGATAAGCTGTAGTCTGTTATAATGCAGTTTTGCTGCTCTGTATTCACCAGTACCTTGCTTGTGTTAATGGTAAACTTACCCAGCTCCAGTACCTCATCAAACGACTGGCGGAGCATTTTCAGGGCTCTGAAAGACGGCTCGTTATACAGCATCGGGATAATCTGGCAAACGGCATAGCCGCCATTGGCGCGCTCTTTCGCAATCATGCGGCAGAGGGAGGCGGTGTTAATTTTATCGAGGTCGGAGATAATGACGAAGAATATTTTCTTCTGACCCGGAGTGGAGGCTGGCATGCTGCTGTTGCCCAGCAACATGTGGCGGCTAATGGAGGTGTCTTGCTCAAAACACTCATCTTTCAGAATTTTGTTATGAATTTTAAAAGCCAGTGCACCAGAGGCGATAATGTTAAAGTCTTTACCCTTAGATGATATTTTGGAGAAATGTAGCATGTCAATAGTTAGTTAAAGGGTTCTACAAAAATTGTGTTTAATGTAACAGCACAAGTAGGAGTGGTTCTGTAGCATTCCAGAGGTTACCGGTCCTTTACACGGATGTCCGGAAGCAGCGTTAAACTCTGAAACTAAAAGTTGTACAGGCAACAGCATCAGCTCGCGGTATCCTTCGTTTATTCTGGACTACTATCTTGCGTGCCACCTTGTAAGTAGTACGAAGACTGGTTTAAAAAATATGGCTCAAATGCGAAATAAAAAGCCAGTTTATAAATGCTTAGGGTGAAACGATTTTATACGGTGGTAAAAATCTGTTGCGGGTAACAATGTATGGGAACTGTTTTTTAAATGCAATTAATTAATTAAATATTATAGTTATTTAAAACTTGCTCCTTCCTGTAAACCGCCTAAAACAGATAAGGTGCAGGCTTATTAGCATAGCTCAGATAAAATACGTACCTTTGCGCCAGAATTTGGAATCGGTCTGAAAGTACTTTATAACTGGAATCATCATCTGTTTGGCATGACTAGTTGTTTTTATTTCTTCGTTTCGCTCTTAAAAATCACGTAAGAGAAAGGTTAAAAGCAGACTGCCTCCAGATAGATATAAACGGTAATAATAAACCAGATGAACAAAATCAGATTTGACGAACTTCCGCTTTCGCCGGAAGTACAGCGCGCTGTCGCTGACATGGGCTTCGAAGAAGCTTCCCCCATCCAGACACAAGCCATTCCGATAGTTTTAGAAGGCCGCGACATTATTGGTCAGGCGCAAACAGGAACCGGCAAAACTGCCGCATTCGGTATTCCGACCATTGAAGGTATCGACGAAACTAACCGTAACGTACAGGCTCTAATCCTGTGCCCAACCCGCGAACTGGCTATCCAGGTTTCTGGCGAGATCCAGAAACTTGCCAAATACAAGCCTGGCATTAGTGTGGTGCCAATTTACGGAGGCCAGCCTTACGAGCGCCAACTGCGTGCCCTTAAGCAGGGTGTGCAAATCGTTATCGGAACGCCAGGCCGCGTAATGGACCATATTGAACGAGGCACCTTAGTACTCGACAATGTAAAGAAAATTATTCTGGATGAAGCCGACGAAATGCTCGACATGGGTTTCCGTGAAGACATTGAGTTTGTGCTGAAGCAGATCCCAACCGATCGCCAGACTATCTTTTTCTCAGCTACCATGTCGAAGCCGATTATGGAGCTTACAAAAGCTTACCAGACCGACCCTGTTGTTGTAAAGGTTGTTCACACAGAGCTAACGGTAGAGAACATTGAACAGGTGTACTTCGAAGTACGAAGCAGCATGAAAGGTGAAGTTCTTTCGCGCCTGCTCGACATGTACAACCTGAAATCTGCCATCGTTTTCTGTAATACAAAACGTATGGTCGATGAGCTGGTATCTAACCTACAGGCACGCGGCTACTTTGCCGATGGCCTGCATGGCGACATGAACCAGAACCAGCGCTCCAACGTGATGCAGAAATTCCGCAACGCCACCCTCGAAATACTGGTAGCTACTGACGTGGCAGCCCGTGGTCTGGATGTGGACAATGTGGAGGCTGTATTTAATTACGATCTGCCACAAGACGAAGAAGCTTATGTGCACCGTATTGGCCGTACAGGCCGTGCCGGTAAATCAGGTAAGGCGTTCTCTTTTGTTGGCGGCAGAACCGACGTATTCAAGTTAAAGGACATCATGCGCTACACGAAAGCTAAAATCGTGATGCAGCAGGTACCGACTTACGAAGACGTTAATGAAATTCGCACCAACATGTTCTTCGGAAAAGTTAAAGAAGTTCTCGCCAAAGGTCCGCTTACCAAGCACCTGGGTCGTATTGAGCGCTTTATTGCTGAAAACGAAGAATTTACTTCTCTTGAGATTGCAGCCGCTTTGCTTAAAATGAGCATGAAAGAGGCCAAAACAAAAGAGCAGGGCATGGAGGCTGAAAAAGGCCTTGGTAAGTCAAAAGATGGTTTCGACCGCTTGTTCATTACCATCGGTAAAAAAGACCGTGTGCACCCACGCGATCTGATCGAATTACTTTCAAACAACAGCAGCATTCCAGCCGGTAAAGTGGGCGACATCGATCTGTACGACAAGTTCAGCTTTGTAGAAGTGCCAAGCGAATATACTGCTGACATTGTGCAGAGCATGGGTCGCATAGAAGTTGAAGGCCGTATGGTTAGCATCGAGAAAGCCCAGAAAAAGGGAACCGGTGCTGCTGAAGGCGGCAGAGGCGATCGTGGTGGTTTCGGTGGTGAGCGCAGCGACAGAGGTGGCTTTGGCGGCGACCGCGGTGGAAGCCGTGGCGATCGTGGCGGCTTTGGTGGCGGCGACAGAGACAGCCGTGGCAGCTATGGCGGCGGAGGCGGCGGAAGCCGTTTCGGTGGCAGAGGCGGCCGCGATGATCGTGGCGGAGACAGAGGCGGTGAACGTGGCGGTTTCAGAAAGAAAAGATTCTAATTTCTTTTAAAGCAACATATTTTTATACGCTCTATTTAGGCCAGGCATTTGTCTGGCCTAAATTTTTTTATTCAGGCTTAACTTTATTAGCCGGCTGGCGTAAACCTAATTATTAAAAAGGTTGGAAGATTATTAACTGTTTAAGCAGTTAAATAAGAAGCCTGGTATCAGACGGATACCAGGCTTCTTGCTTTTATACTTTTTACACCTGCCGACCATATTTGATCAGTAACATAGCAACGCGCTTGCAGGTCTGGCTTTACTTACAAAGCCGCTCCTCCCAAGTGGTAATATGTATTGAGAGCTTCAGACCCAGCAATATATTTTGTAAGGTTTAAAATATAATATTGTATTGACTATCTTTAGTTGGTGATATTAAATTATTTAAATAAAAACTGCCTTCAGAAGGTTTTCAAAGGTTTTCTTGTCAAGGGTTGGCAGAATACCAGTTGCGCATATTTTTCAACTAAACTGTTTACAACATCTACAAGCAAATTAAGAGCAGCAGCTATACAGTTATTACACTTTAAGGGCATAAAAAAGGAGCCGAAGCTCCTTTCCTTTCTTATTGATCAGCAAAAAGATCTAAGCATTGTCGCGCAGATCGCGGATGTGGTCGTGTGCGCTTTTAACGTCCTGGTATTGCTGCTCCACCACTGCTTTTAATTCGCTTGGCAGGTCAGCGTCGAGGGCTTCTTTGTATGCTTTAAGGGCATAGTCTTCGCCACGTTCACATTCTTCCAGCACACGCTTTGTGTCTTTAGAAGTAAGAGCTGATTTCAGGTCGATCCAGGCACGGTGAATGGTACCCTCGATGGAGCTCGACTCATCATCTGTTTTGCCGAATTTATGCAGCTGGTCTTGCAACTCAGTTATCATGCTGTCGCGCTGCACAGCGTATTTCTTAAAAAGATTCTTCAGGTTTTTATCTTCAATATCTTCGGATGCTGTTTTAAAGCCCTTTGCTCCATCTTTGCATCGCTCGATCAGGTGGTGTACGGTTGAAACAATTTCCTTATTAATTTCCATAGTTTTAATTACATAAATGGTTTGTATAAGGGATTGTACTGCGAATACAAATATTTTGTTTCCTGGTACAAGCCTCACCACATAAAACTATTTAGGCTGCAGCGCCATTGTTTTTCCGGCCAGGTAGCCTGTTGTCCAGGCAGCCTGAAAGTTAAATCCACCTGTTATACCATCTATGTCGAGCACCTCGCCGGCAAAGAAAAGTCCGGGCACCAGTTTGCTCTCCATGGTGCGCATGTTCACCTGGCTAAGGTCTATGCCGCCGCAGGTAACGAACTCCTCCTTAAAGGTAGTTTTGCCCTCAACCTCAAAAGGTGCCCGCAGCAGCGACTCCACCAGCTTGTTCGTATTTTTGGCCGGAAGCTCTCCCCATTTAACCTCCTCCGGCACATCGGCCAGCAGACAGAGCGCCTTCCAGAGCCGTTGCGGTAAACCGAATAGCGGGTTGGTCAGCACTACTTTTTTAGGGTGCGCCTGTCGGTAGTGCTGCAGCTCTCCACGTAGGGTATCTTCTGTAAATTCCGGAATCCAGTTAATGAGCACCGTAAACCGATAATTCTGCTCATAAAATAAACGTGCCCCCCAGGCCGACAACTTTAAAACGGCAGGGCCGCTGTAGCCCCAGTGGGTAATGAGCAGCGGACCTTCGTACTCCAGTTTCTGGCCTGCCACCCGCACCTTGGCCTTTGCCACCGAAATTCCCTGCAATTCTTTTAACGGCGAAGCAGGCACATTAAAAGTAAATAACGAAGGAACTGGCGTAATAACGGGGTGCCCCAGGTCCCGGAGCCAGGCATAGCTGCTCTCTTTCGGGCTGCCACCTGTGCAGACAAGCACTTTAGAAGCTTTAATGGTGCTGCCGTTGCTTAAGGTTAATAGAAAATGAGAGACCTCAGCTGCGCTGTTAAACACCTCTATTTTTTCTACACCTGCACTAGTCCTGATGTCTACACCCGCTTCTCTGGCGGCTTGTTGAAGGCAGTTTATAATTGTTTCTGAGTTATCTGTTGTCGGGAACATCCGCCCATCGGCTTCAGTTTTAAGCTGTACGCCTCTCTTTTTGAACCAGGCAATGGTTTCGGTGGCCCCAAATAGTTTGAAGGCTTCTTTTAACTGTTTGCTACCCCTGGGGTAGTGCTGTGAAAAAACAGTAGGAACAAAGCAGCTGTGTGTAACATTGCACCGCCCGCCTCCGGAAACGCGCACCTTCGCAAGCAGTTTCTGCGTTTTCTCCAGCAGCAATACGTTTGCTTTCGGGTTTGCCTCAGCACAGGCAATGGCTCCAAAAAAACCAGCAGCACCGCCACCTATCACCACCACATTCATTTTATTGATTGTTAAATTGCTGAATTGTTAAATTGTTTAGTTTATTAGTTTTCAGGACACACGATTTCCTGTTCAAGCTTCCAACTCATCCAATTATTTCCATATTTAAAAGAACAGCATCGGGTCGGGGTGCAGGAAGTTATAGGCCAGGTCCTGCTTTAACCTATCGCTGTTAATGCGCTTGAATCTGGTTGCCTCCATATCAAGAAAGGTGGGTGGCGTAGCCCCGATAGCGCGAGCAGCCTGGGTATAAAAGTCTTTCCGAAGCGGGTGTTCGTCTGCGCAGGCGTTGTAGGTGCAGCCCCAAAGATCCTGCTCTAGAATCCGGTACAGAATGGCCAGGCAATCGTCTAAATGAATCAGGTTTACCGGGGCATCACCATCTGGCAAGTTCACCTTGCCTGCCATAAACCGGCCAGGCTGCCGGTTTTCGCCCACCAAACCGCCAAAGCGTACAATAGTGGTAACCCAGTCTTCCCGATCCTGAAAAACTCTTTCGGCCTGCAGCAAAATATTATCAGGTTCCTGCTCTTCAGTAAAATGGATATCCTCTTCTTTCACAATCCGGTTCAGGTCGAGGTACACAGCTGTGGAACTTACGAATAATACCCGACTCACAGGCGACTCCAGCATGGCTTTCCGTAATCTGAGCAGTTTAGGCAACAGCTGGTCGCCCTGGCCACTCCGGATGCGGGGCGGTATGTTCAGTACAAGCACCTTTGTATCCAGGAAACTGGCAAGTTGTTCCTCGTCCAGGTAATCCTCGTCGAGGTGGATGAGGTAAGGCTTAATCTGTTTCTCCTGCAGCACATCGAGTTTGGCCGCTGTAGTGGTGGAGCCTTTTACCCGGAAGCCATTTTGCACCAGTTTCTCAGCTAACGGCAGCCCTAGCCAGCCGCAGCCCATTATGCTTATATCAGCAGTGTTTTCCATTTTAGAGAAAGGAATAAATAAGCGGCAGTTCTGCAGCTTATTTTACACAAAATTACCAGAAATATCTGGTAACTGTTCAGGCAAGGTAACAAATACGGCGCATATCGGTTATAGCAACTGATAATTTACAGAATGACCTACGATGTAGTACTTATTGGCTCAGGGTTTGGCTCGCTCACAGCGGCAGCCTTGCTCGTGAAGCAGGGGCTAAAGGTTTGTGTGCTGGAGCAGGCTAACTACCCTGGCGGCTGCTCCAGTTCCTACTACCGCAAAGGCTATATTTTTGAGACGGGAGCAACCACGCTGGTGGGCCTGGATGAACACATGCCTCTCCGCTACCTCCTCGATACACTGCAATTGGAAATACCGGCCCGCAAACTGGAAGTACCCATGCAGGTGCATTTGCCAAACCAGCAGGTGCTTACGCGGCACCAGTCGCTCGATGAGTGGATACTGGAGGCGGAGCGTGTTTTCGGAATACATAATCAGCGGGCTTTTTGGGAGCAGTGTTACCGTATAAGCAAACAGGTGTGGCAGGTCTCGTTGCAACAGAAAAGCTTCCCTTTCTCTTCTGTTCAGGATGTATGGCAGGCAGCATGGCATGTGCGGACCGGCCAGCTCAGGCTGTTGCCCATTGCGTTTCAGACTGTTGAACAGCTTCTTAAAAAGTATGGCCTGCTGGAGAACCAGCTTTTCGTAGATTTTGTAAACGAGCAACTTCTTATTACCGCCCAAAATTACATGGCAGAGGTTAATGTACTTTTCGGTGCAACCGCCCTCTGCTACACGCTTTTTGGCAACTATTACATAGATGGTGGTTTGCTGAACCTGGTCACGCCGCTGGTGAATTATATCCAGGAAAACGGATCATCGGTGATGTTCAGGCAGACGGTGCGGGAGGTGCTGAGCCAGAAAAACAGGTATCAAATCTCAACCAATACCAGGTGCTTTACTAGTAGGTTTGTTATAAGTGGGCTTCCCCTCAACAACACGCTGCAGCTTTTTAAAGATCAGGTTATACAACAGAAGTTGGGTTCGTATATTTTAAAGTCTGATAAACTGAACAGTGCTTTTTCGATGAGCCTGGTTTTAAAAGATGTACCACCGCCCACCGTGCTGCACCACCAGGTACATGTGCCGGAAGGCTTGCCGCACCTTAAAAGCAAAAGCGTATTCGTCAGTTTCAGTCATTCCCACGACAAACTTCGGGCTCCAGAGAACTATACAGTTGTTTCTATAAGCACACACCTGCACGACCCGGAGAGCAATTTTATAACCGATAAAAGATGCATTGAAGAGGCCATTGTAAAGGTACTGGTGCACCGGGGGCTTCTGCGGGAGAAAGATATTGTGTACAGGCAGTCTGCCACACCGGGCGCCTGGCAGTTCTGGACAGCGCGGGCTTATGGCATGGTAGGTGGTTACCCGCAATACCGGCACATTAAACCCTGGCAAATGAAAGATGCCCGCCTCGACCACAAAGGAGCCTACCTCTGCGGCGATACCGTTTACCCCGGCCAGGGCATCCCAGGTACCTGCCTCAGCGGTATTCTGGCTGCACATAAATTATTGCAGGACCACAAGATTTAGTTTTTCACATTCATGATTTTAAAAACAAGGAGACAGGACTTGGATTCCTGCTTTTACCTCAATCACTGGTAATTTCCTATTTAAAGTAAGTCACCTGTCAAAATACTTAGCTAAACAATTGTTAACTGGAAACAACCTTTTACAGCCTTGGCAATTTTTAGCAGAAAAAGCTTCTGGAGGCTGTTTTCATTTAAATAATTTCTCTCCATCTTCTGTGGGTACACCAGCTTTAATCTCTAAAAGGAGATTAAAATAGAAAAGGGAGGTTTGGTTAGCTGCCTTAGATGGTGTAGTTTCGGTTTTTAGAATTTACGATGAAGCTATGACAAAGAAATTACACTTTTTGCGGTACCTGGTTTTTGCCATTACCTTATTGTCGGGTTGCGCCGAGAAAATAGTTACAGCGCCGAATAAACCTACCCAAGATGCGCACCTGGCGCTGGGCAACCCAAGTGGAGCAGCCACATCCTTCGACAATTACCTCCTCGAAAAACCACAGTACTCGCTTTCTTACAACAGCTACCGCGGCACGCCCAACTGGGTAAGCTGGCATTTGAGCAGCGCCTGGCTGGGCGATGCTCCACGGCAAGACAATTTCAGGGCAGACAATACCTTACCGGCCAACTTCTACAAAGTCGTTTCTACGGATTACACTGGAAGCGGATTTGACAGAGGGCACAACTGTCCGTCTGCAGACCGCACCCTGACCAGCGACGATAATTCGAGTACATTTCTGATGACGAACATGATGCCCCAGGCCCCCAATAACAACCAAAGAACTTGGGCAAACCTCGAAAATTACTGCCGCAAACTGGTAGATGAGGGCAACGAACTTTACATAATTATGGGAAGCTACGGAAAGGGCGGCGAAGGCAGCAATGGCTTTAAGGAAACAATAGCCAACGGAAAAGTAACTGTTCCGAATCGTATCTGGAAAGTAATTGTGGTGCTGCCATTAGGAACAGACGACGTAAAACGCATTACTTCGGACACACGCATTATTGCAGTTGACACGCCCAACTTCAACTCAGTAAACTCCTCCAGGGCCAGCTACCGCACTTCGGTAGATGCCATAGAGGCAAAAACTGGTTACGATCTGCTATCGAATGTATCGAAAGCTGTGCAGGATATTATTGAAGCCCGCGTAGACGAAGGCCCGACACAATAGTTCGTTATCAAATTAAAAACAGGAGTTCTAAAACTAAAATTACTTACAAAAGCAGCTCAACTTGTTTAGGCATAAACTTAACTAAATAACTATAACCTCAAAGGCTTCTGCCATACACATGGCAGAGGCCTTTGGTTTTTTGTAGTTGTCGCTAAAAATGTACCCTTGGCAGTTTTTTAGTAAAATACCATTTGAAGGCTGTTTTCATTTGAATAATTGACAACAGATAACAGAACTCAGATCTAACGACACTAATATACCTGCAGGTCTTCCTCCTGATTTACCCAAAATCCAGTAAGCTAATTTCAGGTCTCCACTACCAGCGTTTCGTAACCAGCGATTGCTCCTGAGGCTGTTTTACCTAAAATTAATACCTTCGTGGCCTGCTCCTGTATTTTGTACACAGTTACCTCTGTTAGATGCTCCTGCAGAGTAGCCACCAGCTTTTGAAATTTACCGGCATTTGCCAGCATTTCTTCCCCGGCATCGGGGTGTGGATTTGTCATATTCCGGAAAAAGTGAGTCAGGTCTTCTGTAACAACTTCTTTTCCGGCTGTTTTGCCAGCCAACGTGGCTATCAATTCTTCATCTACAGGTTCTGCTGTGGCAGTTTCGTGATAATAAAATTGAAGTGGCGCATCTGTCTCGCTCATAAATAGCAATCCTTCTGCGGCTTTCTCCAGTTCCTGTTGTAATAGGGCCTTATCCATTTTTGTTTAACTTGGTTCTGCAAAACATACGGCAACCGATTTAGTTTGGTACAGTATGCTAAGATAAAACTTTCCTGATCTGTTCGACTCGCTAAAACAACAAAGACCATGATAAAAGCTGAACCAATGTTAAAAGAAGGAGCTCTGACTGGCAAAACCATTCTGGTAACCGGAGGAGGCACAGGCCTTGGCCGCTCCATGGTAAAATATTTTCTAGAGTTGGGTGCCCAAACAGTTATTGCCAGCCGCAAACAGGAGGTTCTGGAGCAAGCAGCCGAGGAACTGATGCAGGAAACAGGAGGAAAGGTATTGCCCATAGCCTGCGATGTGCGAAAATACACAGAGGTGGAGGCGATGCTGGAAAAATCGGTGGCGCACTTTGGGCAGGTAGATGTGCTGGTAAACAACGCGGCCGGTAATTTTGTAAGCCCAACTGAGCGCCTCACCAACAAAGCCTTTGATGTCGTAACCGATATTGTGCTGAAAGGCAGCTACAACTGCACCTTAGCCTTAGGAAAACATTGGATTGAGAAGCAACAGCCAGCCGCAGTGCTGAATATTGTTACCACCTACGCCTGGACCGGCTCCGGCTATGTAGTGCCATCGGCCTGTGCCAAAGCCGGTGTGCTGGCCCTCACACGCTCCCTTGCCTCTGAGTGGGCTAAATACGGCATCCGCTCCAATGCCATTGCTCCCGGACCTTTCCCCACAGAAGGTGCCTGGACCCGCTTATTCCCGAAACAACTGGCCGACCAGATAGACCCGTTGAAACGCATTCCGGTAGGCAGGTTTGGGGAACACCAGGAGCTGGCTAACCTGGCAGCCTACCTGGTGTCAGATTATGCTGCTTTTGTTAATGGAGAAGTTATTACCATAGATGGAGGCGAATGGCTTTACGGCGCCGGGGAATTTAACTCGTTTGACCAGGTGCCGCAGGAGCTATGGGATGCCATGGAAAAGAAAATGAGAGGAAAGGAGTGAAGGAGGTTTATAGAAAGTTAAGGGGTTTAGGTGGTAAGCAAGGTTTAAGTGTAAGCAACCTAAATTATGTTATTTAGACCCTTGGCACTACTTTGTTATAGACAGCGACAGTACTTCCTGGAAATAGTTTTACGAAAAATACAAAAGAGAAAAAAGCCTTGTGTC
>NZ_VRTY01000108.1 GCF_008017455.1 Pontibacter qinzhouensis
AGTGAATTATAAAAGTAAACTTTATCCACTGCTTTTTTTATAGAAAACTACCGTAGGTTTAGTACAACACTATGCTAACAGAATAGATAATCTATATAACGCGAAGGCGGTAATAGCCGTGCCATTCTTTCGGAGAATCTTTTATAGCTAAAACAGAACATTCAGGATGTCCGCATAATTTCTTTGCCTGTAACACATCATTTGCAAAAGCAGGTGCCAATTTTTGGCTACTGCTTCACTATTAACCAGGGCACTTACCTCTAAATTGAGCTAAAAATGCGGTTGCGGTTCCCTCTACCGAACGAAAGGCATCCACTACACTAGTTATTGTGTGAACAAAGCCTTTCTGATAAAGGTAAATCCGTACGCCATCTTTCACTTCACTAGATCGCCGTACTGAGACCCGGCTGCACAGCTGCAGGCTTCACCTGTAGCTGTGCAGCCCCTTTTGCCAACGCTCCCGTAAGGGACTATCCGACGATTTATGCTATCTTCGCTTATGACTTTCATCGGATTAAGAAATTAGGTTTCAAATGGGTTTGGAGACACTTGTACCCGCCTAGTCCATGGAAAGTAAAAAAAGTCTTGACAGGTTTGATGTTAAATTTATGAATGTGTTAATTCTGGAAGATGAACCCAAGGTAATTTCCATCATCGAGCGGGGGCTAAAAGGTGAGGGTTTGGAATTTGCGGTGGCCATGGATGGTTATACTGCAGTAAAAATGGCCGGATTAAACCGATATGACCTAATCATACTCGATGTCATGGTGCCTGGCCTAAGCGGCTTGGAAGTATGCAAGAGCATCAGAGGCGCAGATCCTGATACGCCGATCCTTATTTTGTCTGCTTTGGGTTCTACACGTGACATAGTGGCTGGCTTTAATAACTTGGCCGATGATTACATGGTGAAGCCGTTTAACCTGGCTGAACTCCGTGCACGCGTGCAAAGTCTAATAAGACGATCCAGTAGGGGTATAACCCAGCAGAACGTGGCTTCCCTTGCCGACTTAAGTGTAAACTTCGACACCATGGAGGTGACACGTAACTACAAGGTCATAGCACTTACTGTGAGGGAGTTCAAACTGTTGGAATACCTTGTAAAGAACAAACGCAAGGTGTTGCCGCGGCTGGATATTCTGGAAAATGTGTGGGGAGCTGATTTTGATATGGGAACAAACGTGGTGGATGTGTACATCAATTACCTCCGAAAGAAGATTGACAAAGACTTTAGCCCTCGGCTGATCCATACGGTGGTTGGGATAGGATATGTGATGAGGGCGCAGTAGCATGAAATTACAGTACTCCCTAATTTTGATATTTACGGGGCTCATGGCTCTTATACTTCTAGGCATAAACCTGGTGATGTACTCGATGTCTTCGGGGTACAGGCAGTACAACTTTTTCCTAAGCTTAGAGAACAGCTCTACCATTGTGGCCAGTGCCGTGTTGCAGCAGGAAAAGGCAGAGGACTATTATGCCGTTAAAAATAGCATTTTGCAGCATCTGGCTGATGAGGAGGAGTACATCCTGCGCATCAATAAAGATCGCTCGAATATAGAGTTCCCTGCCTCACTGCCGCTTAATGAAGCTTTTTATTGGGAGGCGATCAGAAACGGTATAGCGAAGCATTATGAGAACGGGGTGCATTATGTTGGTTTGTACAAAGAGCATGCTGCCGGTGAGGATGGTATACTGGTTGTTTCGTCTGCCCGCGATGTGGACGGTGATGCCTATCGCAAACGCCTTAAAACAACACTGGCGCTTGCCTTTCTGGCGGCAGTGTTTGTCATGACCCTAACCACAGTCTTCTTTTCGAAAAGGATGTTCGGGCCTATGGTCAAAATCATCAAGAAGGTAAACAGCATCAATGCCTTCAACCTGAACGACAGGCTTGAAAAAGAACACAGCCTGGAAGAGATAGGCGAACTACAGGATACCTTAAATGGAATGCTGCAGCGTATCGAAACAGCCTTCAAAGCACAGCAGGATTACGTCAGCAACATTTCCCACTCGCTTCGCACTCCGCTTACTATTATAGCGGGGGAGGCAGAAATCGCGCTCTCTCAGTTAGAGAAGGAGCACAAGGCTACTTATTCACTGCAGATGATCATGCAGGAAACCGAAAAGCTTAAGCATATCATCAATGTCCTGTTAGAGCTGGCCAGATCGGAAAATAACACACAGGCCAATGCCTGGCGCGTGCTGAGATTGGATGAGGTATTGGAGTCTGTAAAGGAAATCATCTATAAAATGGACTCCAGGTATAAGCTTAAGATTGACTTTAGCAATTTCCCTGAGAACGACTCCATGCTCTACGTAAGCTGCAACGAGCACCTACTAAGCTTAGCTATCTGTAATATAATCCTAAACGGGTTCAAGTACTCTGACAACCAAGATGTGAGATTAAAGCTTCATGCTGCAGATAATGAAGTTAAGCTACAGGTAATCGACTCAGGCATTGGTATAGCTCCATCTGAGCAGGATAAGATTTTCAACCCTTACTACCGAGGTTCTAACACATTCGATTACGAGGGGTTCGGCGTTGGTTTACCGCTGGCTATGAAGATTCTGGAAATGCATAAGGGCACCATACGGGTGAGTTCCAAAGTAGGGAAAGGCACTAAGATGGAGGTGGTGCTTCCAGCTGCTTATGCGCAGCAACACGTTTGATTTTGTACATGGCCTATTTGTACCGAATCCTTAAAGTTAGGCAAAAAGTAGAGCAAGAAGTTCCGGAGATTGTTTCCTGCCCTATATCCTAACTTGATACGTCGAAAGCCCCACCTGGGGCTTTCTGCATTTATGAACACCAGCCTACCCCAAGACTATACCTGAACATGAGGCGGAAGAATGTTACCCGCCTCAAATGGCCCCCCTGTCTGGAATTCTAATTTCGCTCTAATTTCCTTCTTAAACCAGCTTAATAAGTTATACCTAACTTGGCACTTGAACATTAAGTAGTTCATTCTTGGAACCTTTTGAACCTGAGGAAGTAAAGCTTAATATAGTGAAGTATTATAAAGCCACATTAATGTTTGACAATTCAAGAGCAAAACATTTTTTTATTGTATTATGCCTGTTTCTGGCTACACCTCTTTGTGCGCAATACGCACCGGATTACAATAACGGACCAAAGCTGAACATATACGCCAGAGAGGATTACTACATTCAGGTTATGCTCTGGGACCAGCTACGGGCGCGAGTAACGGAAAACAACCCAGGTACACTAATTAAGGAGCATCCCCAAAGCACCAGCTATATAATAGGCGCATGGCGCTTGCGTGTGCTGGCTGTGGCGCAGCTGTCTCCCAGCTTTATGGTGATGACGCGCTTTGGGATCAACCGCCAGGCTTTTGTAGGTGGCGGAGCCGCTGGTAGTGAGGGTATAGGACCGTACAGGGCTGACAAGAAGCCTGGTATGCTCTCTCAAGGTTGTGTGGGTGAATACACGGTGTTTCCTTCGATTGATCCATACACAGCCATGCAAAATAATTTCTCCCTCCCTTTTGGCACAAATGGGCACTACTTCTCCGGGCTTTCCTGTCGTACGATGGCCAGCACATTGAATTTCCTTGCACTTGCTTCTCCCAGTTTTTTCGGTGAAAAAGACAAAGTACAGCCACAGCCATTTTTTGCCTGCACCAGAAAGAACCATGATGCGGTTGCCACAGGAGACAGCTACCGGGAGTACGGCACCAACCTATCGGTTCCGAAACACCCAGTGGCTTTCCTGCACGCACCAAGGCCGGTGTCTTGTGCCACCGATCTCATGGACAGGTCCAGGGGAGGGGATGTCGTCTAGTTTCAAACATTTCTGTAAATCATTCATGTAAACAAGCAGTTATATGCACTTAAATCCAGTAGAACACGAAAAACTGTTGCTTCACCTTGCAGGAGAACTTGCTGCAAAGCGACTCAAAAGAGGCGTGAAGCTTAACTACCCCGAGTCCGTTGCCTATATATGTGGCATTCTGATGGAAGAGGCCCGTGATGGGAAAAAAACAGTGGCGCAGCTGATGGAAGAGGGAACCAAGCTCCTGAAAAAGAACCAGGTCATGGAAGGCGTGCCTGACATGCTACACTACGTGCAGATTGAGGCGACATTTCCAGACGGAGTGAAGCTGATTACAGTTGACCACCCTATCCGCTAAACCACTTAAAGGACATTTAAAACACTCATACTATGAAACCAGGTGAATACATACTACAGAAGGGTGAGATAAAGGCTAATGACAAGCGAAAGACAGTGCGTGTAACCGTAGCCAACACCGGAGACCGGCCTATCCAGGTGGGTTCACATTATCATTTCTTCGAGGCTAACAAGGCCCTCGATTTTGATCGCGCCGCTGCATTTGGTATGCGACTGAACATTCCGGCCAGTACTGCCGTGCGCTTTGAGCCGGGCGAGAAAAAAGCGGTGTACCTGGTGGAATATGGGGGCAACAAGTTTATCAGTGGCTTCAACAACCTGACAGAAGGAGATGTATCGAAGAAGAACGTGCGGGACGCCGCTATTCAGAAAGCGCAGAAGCAAGGATTCAAAGGGACAGGAGCCGCAGCGGCTCCTGCTAAAAGAAAAAGAAATAGAAAATAAAATCATTTAATCTGAAAACCATGTCAAATTGGAATAGACGCGAATGGATAAAAGTAGTAGGGCTGTCTACTGCCGGGCTTTCTCTACTTGGCTTCAACGCATTGGGAAGCGACTCTTCATCAGTAAAATACGTGAACGGTGAGCTATACATCCCACGTGATCGCTACGCCGCTCTCTTCGGGCCTACCACAGGAGACAAAGTGCGCCTGGCTGATACAGAGCTGTTCATACAGATCGAAAAAGACTTTAGCGTATACGGCGACGAAAACAAGTTCGGGGGCGGTAAAACCGTACGTGACGGCATGGGCCAATCCACATCAGCCGGCCAGGACGAGGTGCTTGATCTGGTACTCCTGAACGCCATGATTATCGACCACTGGGGTATTGTGAAAGCCGACATAGGCATAAAGAATGGGAAGATTGTAGGTATAGGAAAAGCTGGTAACCCAGATACACAACAAGGTGTAACCAAAGGCATGATTATTGGCGCAGCCACTGAGGTGCAGGCCTGCGCGGGTAAAATTGTGACGGCAGGCGCCATAGATGCCCACATTCACTTTATTGCGCCGCAGCAGGTAGAAGTGGCGCTCTATAGTGGGGTTACAACCATGATCGGCGGTGGTACAGGCCCATCTGACGGTACGCTCGCCACCACCGTAACGCCGGGCAAGTTTTGGATGGAACGTATGTTTGAGGCCTCAGAGTCAACCCCCATGAACTTTGGTTTTCTGGGCAAGGGCAATACCTCTACCTTTAAAACAGCGGCGCAGCCCATAGAGGCCGGTGCCCTTGGACTGAAGCTCCATGAGGACTGGGGATCCACGCCATCAACGATCGACATAGCCCTGCAGGTCGCAGACAAATATGACGTACAGGTAGCGATTCACACCGATACGCTGAACGAGGCTGGCTTCCTGGAAGACACAGTGAAGGCAATCAACGGACGGGTAATCCATACCTACCACACAGAGGGTGCCGGTGGCGGTCACGCACCGGACATCATTAAAATCGCCATGTACCCGAACGTGCTCCCGTCTTCTACCAACCCGACGAAGCCTTTTACCATTAACACGGTGGATGAGCACCTTGACATGCTGATGTCAGTGCACCACCTAGATAAGAGCATTCCGGAAGACGTAGCCTTCGCCGACTCCCGCATCAGGCCAAATACAATTGCGGCCGAAGATATTCTGCAGGACATGGGCGTGTTCAGCATGATGTCGTCTGACAGCCAGGCCATGGGCCGTGTAGGTGAGACAATCTTGCGTACGTGGCAGACTGCCCATAAAATGAAAGTGCAGCGCGGCCCGCTTCAGGAAGACAAAGCCTCTGGGGCAGATAACCTGCGTGTGAAGCGCTACATTTCTAAATACACTATCAACCCGGCTAAGGCACACGGAGTAGCCGAATATGTGGGTTCAGTAGAGGTGGGCAAGTACGCTGACCTGGTGCTGTGGGACCCGGGCATGTTCGGTGTGAAGCCTGAGATTATCTTCAAAAACGGCATAGCTGTGGGAGCTCGTATGGGTGACCCGAATGGGTCTATTTCACTGCCACAGCCCGTTATTTACCGGCCTATGTGGGGCTACTACGGTAAGTCGATCCAAAAGAGCGGTTTCAACTTCGTATCACAGATATCGCTTGAGAATGGCAGCATAAACAAACTGGGGCTGGGCAAAGGGTTCCTGCCTGTGCGAGGTTGCCGAACATTGTCCAAGAAAGACATGGTTCATAACAATGCCATGCCAAAGATTGAAGTTAATCCGGAGACGTACGTGGTAACGGCCAACGGCGAGGTGCTGACTTGTGAACCCCTGAGTGTCGTGCCGATGGCGCAGCGTTACTTCCTGTTCTAAACCTGTTGTAAAACATGCTGCCAGCCGAGTTATACTTAGCTGGCGGCACTTTATCACCTATGCTACTAGTAGAGAAGGTAATCGGCAACCTATCAAACACCAACACAGAAAACCTTTCGATTGATTTTCTGGACCTGGATTGGTTTGACACGGGCAAAACCACCTTGCGGAAACGAACAAGGGCGGGGCAGGAGCTAGGTATACGCAAGGACTCTATACCACTGGAAGACGGTGATATTCTGTTCATGGAAGGGGAACGGGGCATTGTTGTCAACATACTTCCATGCGAGTGCATCGTGTTCAAGCCCGACAACTTTAAAGATATGGGCACTATTTGCTTCGAGATCGGAAACAAGCATATTCCCATCTTCATCAACGAAAAGGCCGAGGTGCTGGTAGAGTTTGAGAACCCACTGTACAGGTTGCTGGAACGCTCAGGTTACGAACCCCGGCGGGAGGTGCGAAAATTACTCAAAACACATGCGTTGCGCGTGCGCAGACATGGAAACAATTATACCAGAAAAATAACCATCAAATAAGGTACCGCTATGCAGCCACTGTTAACCCTTCTGCAAATTAATGATTCTATGTTTCCGATAGGAAGCTTCACCCATTCCTATGGGCTGGAGTCTTACGTGAGTCAGGGTATAGTAAAAGATACGCCATCGGCCACTGTATACGCCAAAAACATGCTGCGTCATAGCATTTACTATAACGACGCCGCTTTTTTGCAGAAAGCATGGGCCCTACTGGAGGCCAAGAAGCCAGTGCGGGAACTGCAGAAACTGGACGAACTAGTCACTGCCCTTAAGGTTCCTGCCGAAATAAGGGATGCAAGCAAAAAACTGGGGATTCGTTTCCTGAAGCTGACACAGGAACTGCGCCCGGTTAAAAAATGCAGTGACTACCTGAACAAAATTCAGGAAGGCAAGCTGCATGGGCATTATGCAGTGGCCTTTGCCATGTATGCGCATGCCAGCGGCATCACCTTAAAAGATGCGTTGCTTGCCTTTTACTATAACACGCTCAACGGTATTGTGACCAATTGCGCCAAACTGGTGCCTATTGGCCAAGGCGATGCGCAGAAGATACTTTTCGATCTGCAGCCAACCATCAAGCAGCTGGTGGATGAACAGGGAAGCATGGAGGAGGAGATGATAGGACTCTGCTGCATCGGGCAGGAAGTACGCTGTATGCAGCACGAGAAGCAATATTCAAGACTATACATTTCATAAAGCAAACAAGCACCTAACCAGATACTATATGTCAAAAAAACATGTGAGAATAGGGGTAGCTGGTCCTGTAGGATCAGGGAAGACGGCTTTGATCGAAAGGCTGACCCGCAAGATGAGTGAGGAGTACAGCATCTGTGTTGTGACCAACGACGTTTACACCCGTGAAGATGCAGATTTTTTGATAAAGAATTCGAGACTCCCTGCCGACCGTATTATGGGCGTGGAGACAGGGGGCTGCCCGCATACCGCTATCCGTGAGGATGCCTCCATGAACATAGAGGCGGTGGAAGAGTTGGTGGAGCGCCATCCCGACACAGAGATCGTTTTTGTGGAAAGCGGCGGTGATAACCTGTCGGCCACATTTAGCCCCGACTTGGCCGATGTGACCATTTTCGTGATAGACGTGGCCGAGGGTGACAAGATGCCCCGCAAAGGAGGCCCGGGAATTACCCGCTCCGATCTGCTGATAATCAACAAAATTGACCTGGCCCCTTATGTGAACGCTGATTTGGCTATGATGGACCGTGACTCGAAGAAGATGCGCGGGGAAAGGCCTTTCATCTTCACGAACCTGATGAAGCTGGAGGGCTTGGATGAGGTAATCAACTGGATTAAGACGTATGCCTTACTGGAAAATAAGGAGGCGCATGCTTAGTACCATCAGAGTTAACGCGGAAAGGGAAGGGAAGGTAACGCTCCTGAAGGAAAGCAGCCATAATGCACCCTATAAAGTGATCCACTATGGCTCCCGGCATCTGCATGAGCATTTGGAGTTGATCATGATGAGTGCTTCTCCGGGAATAATGGATGGAGACGAGATTGATATTACGGTAAATGTGCATGAGGGAGCACACCTGAAGTTTTTCACCCAATCGTTCAGCAAGCTGCACCCGATGGAAAAAGGGGCGGTGCAGCGAACGAAAGTGCAGGTAAAGAAGGATGGTTTATACAAGTTTATACCGCACCCGGTCACACCCTTTGCGAAGTCTATTTTCAAAACGGTCAATGAAATCCATCTGGATGAGCGCGCCACGCTGATCTGGGGCGACATCATAGCGTCGGGACGGGTGCACTCTGGGGAGTCGTTCCAATTTACGCGGCTACACAGTGTCACCAGGGTATACAGCAATAAGAAGCTCGTGCTCTTGGATAACCAGTTGATCGAGCCCGGCCATCAGCCTCTGAACTCGATTTTGTTCTATGAGCGCTATACCCATCAGGCGACTCTTATCTATGTTTCGCCGTTTGCGGCAGAGCTCAAGGCGGAGCTGGACGAGATCCTAACCAGCCAGTACGAAGAAATTACATTCGGCTTCACGCAGTGCGCTCCCAGTGCGGTCATGATCAGGGCCATGGGGAACGAAGGCGTAATGCTTTATGACTGGCTAAGTGCCATGGGGCAACTGTGCTGGGAATTTACTATGCATAAGCAAGGACTGGAAGAGGCCGAGCCGGAGGAGGAGGAGAAAGCGCCAGAACTGCAAGCATCCGAAGAAACTCCTGTTGCCAAGAAACAGCCGAAACGCACAGGCCCAAAGCGGGTGAAAAAAGGAGTAACCGCAAAAGATCAAGCCAAAGAATTAAAGGCTATACCTGAGGCACCGACGGAAGAAGTGCTTAAAGAAGTATTTGCCGAAGCGGTGATAGAAAAATAAAGGAGAAGCCATGCACGAGATTTCGATCGTTCGAAGCGTCTTTGAAACCCTGCAGGAAGCGTATCCTGACAAGTTTAAGCGGATTACGAAGGTACAGATAGAGGCGGGGCTGCTCAGCAACATCCAGCCGATCCTGATACAGAACGCTTTTGAGGCGCTGATCATGGAGGAACCAGCGCTGGCTGAAATTGAGTTAGAGGTGCTCTTGCTGCCCATTATTGCTCACTGTGCTGTCTGCGACAAAGACTTTGAAGTGAAGCGGCACAAGTTCATGTGTGACTGTGGTACCCCCTCCAAAAACATTGTGCAGGGGGAAGAGCTGCAGATCAGCCGGATTGAATTTTTAGAGAATTAACCACAAGACATAAAAGATAAAGATATGAGTACACCATCCACACCCAAAAGCAACAGAATGCCGGTAGGCTCTGTGCAGTGTGACAATACCACCCTGAATCTGTTAAAAGCCAACGACTTCGTGGCAAAGGCCATTAGAGATAGACTTCCTGAAATATTGGTGATCAACGTATGTTCCTCTCCTGGAAGCGGCAAAACCACGCTGATGCAGGAAACCGGAAAGCGCCTGAGCGACAAGCTGAACCTGGCCGTACTGGTAGGAGACCCGGAGACCGACCGCGATGCCGTACGCATGAAAGAGGTGGGCATCAACGCGCTTCAGATCGTAACCGGTGGCATGTGCCACATCGAGGCCCAGATGATCCTGCAGGCACTCGACCATATCGATCTGACCGGTGTGGACCTGCTCTTCATCGAGAACGTGGGCAACCTGGTGTGCCCGGCTGCCTTCGATCTGGGTGAGGACATCCGTGTAACGGTCCTGGCGTCTACGGAAGGCGACGACAAGCCGAAGAAGTACCCACGCATGTTCCTGACCAGCGAACTGATGGTGGTTTCCAAGGCAGACCTGTTGCCTTACGTGCCGTTCTCGGTTGAGGCTGTTACGCAGGATGCCAGAGAAGTAAACCCAACCATTGAGGTAATGGCCATCAGCAGCCTGAAAGGAGATGGCATGGACCAGTGGTGCGAATGGCTATTGGCGAAGGTGGCAGAAAAGAAAGCGAAGCTGGCAACAGCCTAAGACGGTATGGCTACGAGTTTATCCATGCTAACGGAGCCCCTTGTCATAAGGCAGGCACTTGCCAAGGATCGGGATATGGTTGGCCTCACGATTGATTTTTTTGAGATAGAGTGGTACGAGGCCTACAAGTCGCGCATGAGAAAGCAAACACAGGGGGGGGTAGAGGTGCTGGTGGACAAGGGGAACAGAGTTGCCTTTGAAGACGGGGATTTACTATACCTGTCAGATGACCGGGCGATCCTGTTGAAGATGAAGCCCTGCGACTGTGTGGTGCTGCGGCCCCGGAGCCTGCAGGAAGTGGGCACCATCTGTTTTGAGATTGGCAACAAGCACGTACCGATTTTTATCACCGACGATAACGAGGTGTGTGTGGCCTACGACGCACCGCTTTACCAGCTATTGCTGAGCGGTGGTTTCGAACTCGAGATTGAGGAGCGGGTGTTGCACCCTTTGCAGATGATCAAGGCCTACGGTAACAAGAGCCAGAAGTAAAGACTACAACGGTATACCCTAGGTAATTTAAAATAGCAGGTATAGTATCTGAATAATGTAGCTATTTAAGTACTTGTTTTATGAATTTATAAAATTATAGGTTATGCGATGGGTATTTTTGACTATTTATCAATAATAAGCAACTAAAATTTAAAATTTAAAAATGGTACTTATTGTTTTAACTTAATATAATATTTTTTTAATGTTTAATTATACTGATTATCAATTAGTTAAACTAACTAATTATTTACTTAATAATAATATAAAGAGCAGACTATCCTGATAACTTTGGCAGGAGCAGTCTGCCTTTTGGTATAAAAGAATCAAGGCACAAAAAACGGGTTGTTATGATGGCCTCGAGAATAAACGTACAGCAATTTTGTGAAAAGTATATGGTGTATTTGAGAGGAATGATGGCCGTTCGTCTGCTCGTGCTTGTGAGTACTTGCCTGTTTTGGCTGAGCGCCTGCCAAAGCGAAAATGGAGAGAGCATGGCGACAGCGGCCGACGCGATTGTGGTGAAAGATATACGGGGCAGTGAGGTGCGGCTGAGTGAGCCGGCCAAGCGGGTGATTGTGCTATATCAGGGAGCTCTGGATGGCATGTACATGCTGAACGCGGAGCACACCGTGGTAGGTATACAGAACAACATTTACACCAACCCCGAAACCTTTAGGTATTTCAGTAAGCTGGATCCCCGCATCGCCAGAAAAGAACTGCCGACGCCGGGCAACTGGGAAACATCCACCAACATAGAAAGTGTGCTGGCGCTTAAGCCGGATCTGGTCATCATAGCCTCCGGGCAGACTGATGCCATCCGTTTGCTAGAGAGCTTGGGTATACCTGTTTTTGCGGTATCACCCCAGAACAACGACCAATTGTTCGAAGAAATCGAAGGCATCGGCAAGTTGACGGGCACTCATGAGCGGGCGGTGGAATTACTCGCCTATACCCGTCGCAAACTTGGCGAGATAGCGGACGCGACCGATCAAATCGACCAAAAGAAGTCGGTATACTATGCCTGGTCAGGAGGACGGATTTACTCTACATCGGGACAGAACAGCCGCATGGCGGAGTGCTTTCGGCTGGCGGGGGTGAACAATGCCTGCACTTTCGAGATCGACCAGCCCAACATCAACCCGGAAACGCTGATTTCTTGGGACCCGGACCTGATTCTGCTCTGGAGCACTGATCCGCAGGTGCTGTATGACAAGAAAGAACTGGCGGTGCTGAAGGCAGTCAGAAACAAAAATGTGCACGTGCTGGACCCGCCATTTTTCTACGACCCGCATACGCTTAAGATCATGTATGCTGCCATTGAGCTCCACAACGTCAGCTATGGCGGGAACGAGCACTTCGACCTCGAAGAGAACCGAAGAGACATCATGACGAACCTGTACGGGGCCAAAGCCACTGCCTTACTCGAATGAGAAAAGTATTGACTGGCTTCCTGATTTACGGCCTGCCTATACCGCTGTTGCTGTATTCTCTGACGGTGGGTCCATCGCAGGGGCTGGTATTCGCGGACTATTGGGATTGGGGCAGGGCGGCGCTGAACGGTAACATCCAGGAGAGTTCAACCAAAGTATACGTGCTCAACAACATCATCGAGAATGTGCGCCTGCCAAGAGTTTTGCTCACCTTTATCATCGGGGCGGGACTGGCTTCCTCTGGTGGTGCCCTGCAGGGCATCTTCCGGAATCCGCTCGTCGATCCCTATGTGCTGGGCATTTCTTCGGGCTCGGCTTTCGGGGCGGCGCTGGCCATTGCTTTTCCGTTTTTCCACATCAACGTCATGGCTTTTGTGCTGGGAGTGGCCTCAGTTGTCATGACCTATTCCTTTGCCTTCAGCAACAACAAGTCGTCTATTGTGGCAGTCATACTGTCAGGAATGATCGTGTCCGGAATTTTCACGGCCTCCCTGACGGTGGTGCAGTATATGAGCGACCCATATAAACTGCAGGCAATTGTGCAGTGGACCATGGGCAACCTGCACCACGCCTCCTGGGACAAAGTGAACACAGCCGCTCTGCCAGTGGGATTAGGTATAGTGGGTATGTACCTGATGCGCTGGCGGCTTAACCTTCTTGCCTTGGGGGAGCAAGAGGCAAAGGCGGTGGGCGTAAATCCCACCGCCGACAAAACGATATTGGTTGGCCTGGCTACCCTTACCACGTCCACATCGGTGGCGGCAGCTGGTGTTATCAGCATGTATGGGCTGTTTATTCCGCACCTCACCCGCATGATGGTGGGGCCAGATAACCGAAAGGCCATGCCGGCAAACATCTTCTTTGGCGGGTCCTTTCTGGTTATCATCGATAACTTCTCCCGCTCCCTAATGGATTTCGAAATTCCGATTGGCATTTTCACGATGCTGTTGGGAGCTCCTTTCTTCCTCTTTTTAATGAAGAAAAATAAAATTAACTGGGTATGACGGAAACGGCGATAGAAGTAAACAACCTCAGCTTTCGGTATGGTCAGACGCCGATACTGGAGCAAGTGAACGTGGCTTTCCCGGCCAACAGCTTTTCGGTGTTGCTTGGGCGGAACGGCAGCGGCAAGTCTACGCTTTTTAACATTATGGCGGGCCTGCAGAAATACCAGCAAGGCTCCGTGAAACTATTGGGGAAAGAGCGAAGCAAAATGTCTTTTCCAGACTGCGCCCGAGTACTGGGTTTCCTGCCGCAGTTCCACAAATCCGTGTTCCCCTTCCAGGTAAAAGATGTGGTACTGACGGGCAGAGCGGCTTTCTCTGCCTTTAACCCCAGTAAGAGCGACAGGGAAAAGGTTGGGCAGGCCATTGAGGAGCTTGGAATTAGCCACCTCGCCGATAGGCCCTATACCGAGCTCTCGGGCGGAGAGCAGCAACTGGTCATGATCGCGCGGGTGCTGGTGCAGAACCCACGCATTATTCTGCTCGACGAACCCACCAACCACCTTGACATCTACTATCAGACCTACGTGCTGGAGAAGCTGAAAAAACTCACAGAAAACAGCCTGACGGTAATTGCCATCATGCACGACCCGAACATGGCTTTTCTGTATGCGGACCACTGCTTTTTTATGAAAAACCAAACAGTGGTTACGCCAACAGCTGAGTTCGATTACCACGCCAGTACCTTTCTGGAATATGTTTATGATGTGCGCTTTACCACGGTAATGGTGAACGATAAATTGCTGGTGGTGCCAGTCAGATAAACAGCTATATCTTAATGACTGGTAAAGGAATAACAGTGCGTGTGAGTGCGGTATTGCTGCTGTATGTTTTACAAATTTTCAAAAGTGCAGGCAGCAAGTGTTAAGTCTTTGTTAGGAGTATCCATTTAATATCATACCATGAATAAATCTTGCCTCTTTTTTGCTTCTCTACTACTTGTAACTCAGTGTGTATTTGCTCAAAATGCCACGTTTGAGCAAAGCGACCTGGACAGCACCACTATAAATCAAACGGCTGTCAGTCAGCAACTTTTAGAAACTGGGTTGTCAGGATTAAGCGAAAAGATAGATATTAATTTTCTGCTTCGGAGTGCCTTGGAATTTCCAAGTGGTGCTTCTAATCAAGCGGCTGTTAGGTTGAATGAAGCACGATTTGAACTGATAGGGGACATTACTCCAGATCTTAGCTATCGAGTACGATACAGGCTAAATAGGAGCTCGACTCACAATAATTTAGATAACTCGACAGGTGCAATTGACCATGCTAATGTTATGTATCGGTTTGGCAACGAGAAGAAATGGCACCTGACTGCTGGAAAACAGTCAGCGAGTGTGGGGAGCTGGGAGTTTGATAGAAATCCCACGTTCGAGTACCAGTATACCGAGTTTGTGAACAGGCAGCTGAACCTGTTTTTAATGGCCATGAAGCTGGGCTACAATCTAACCAAAAACCATACCTTTCAGGTGCAGCTGCATAATACCTTCAACAGCGGCTTTAACGAGACATTCAGCGCGACAGGCTACAATGCAAATGGACTAAGACCGTCAAAAACACCGCTTGGCGTGTACGTTGCGTGGCTGGGAAACATGTTTGATAAAAAATGGCATACCTTTTACAGCTACAACGTCTCCCAGTTTGCCAGAGGCAAGACAAATCAAGCGGTATCAATCGGCAACCAGGTGGTGTTCGATCGGTTTAGTGGCTACCTTGATTTGCAGAGCGCCGATATAGCCGTCGACTATCCTAATATCGGGTCACCTGCTGCCAACGCATTTCGGGCGTCATCACCAGCGTTTATACCCACTTTTCTGCAGGACATCAATTACAAGACTGCTGTACTTAGAGCAGATTTTGAGTTTGTTCCCAAGTGGTTCCTGACCACGAAGGGCTTTTATGAAACGGCCAGCCACCGAGCGAACAATGGCTTCGGGAATAATTTCAGAGAGAACATTGGCTATTTAGCGGGCTTGGAATACAAACCTATTGCGAGCCAGGATATGCGCTTGTTTACTTATTACTACTACAACACCTCCCGATACAATAATGCTTTGGCTGAGGTGAACGCGAATCAGGAACTGCACCTCTTTTCGATTGGGGTACTTTATTTCGTCAATGCTCTTTAACCGTAGCAATGTGTTTCGGTGTCAGAGTGCCTTTCCCTGACGTGGTTGGTGCTGTCAATCACTACCTTGTCGCGAGCGGTCTTTGGATGGTGAACAGTAAGTAGCCTGTGGTACTTAGCAGATAAAACGAGAAGATGATACAGATCAAGAAAATCAGCAAAGAGCGCATCCCCGAACTGGTTAGCTATGTGATGGGGTTCCGAAAGGAGTTGTTCCCAATGATAGACCACAGCACGCCGCCCCGCGACCTGGCATGTTTTGAAGCTCTTTACATGCAGGATGTGCATGCCGCTTTTCTAATTGCCACTAACGAGTCTGACCAGATCGTCGGCACCATCGGCATGCGGACCTATGACCACCGCTTTCACCACCTCAACTATAAGGGGCAGGTGACAACCGAGGTGCAGAAGCTCTATGTAAAGCCATCCCTTAGAAAAACTGGGTTGGGTACCCGCCTTGTCAGCGCACTTAAACAAGAAGCCGAGCACAAGGGTATAGAAGCGCTATACCTGCACACCCACCCTTTTCTTTCGGGAGCAAAGGTGTTTTGGGAAAAGCAGGGCTTCCGAATGGTATGCCAGGATGAAACGGGGGTTTTCCGAACTATACACATGGACCTGGCCATGCTGGAGGCCGCAGATATAGCGGAGATTGTAAATGAATTTTTGGTAGAGCCTTAAACCTACGCGGGAAGAGAAAATGCAAGTGAAGATGACGCTTTTATTGGTGCTGATACCGGTACTAACACAGCTGACAGTGCTCGGGAATGGCACGGGCAGCATCAGCGGTAAGGTGCTGGATAAGGGAGGAAATCCCCAGATGGGAGCCTCGGTTGGGATAAAGGGTATAGCCATTGGCGGAACAACTGGTTTGGATGGCAGCTTTAGCCTCTCTAACATACCTTATGGTAATTATACCTTGGTAGTGAAAAGCCTGGGTTGGGTGGAAAGAACGCTGCACCTAACCTTGTCCGAACAGACAAGGCACGTGGAGGTGGAAGTGCGGCTCGAGATAAAAACCCATGCCATGCAGGAAGTGCTGGTGACCGGCCGTAAGGAAACCAACTACATCAACGACTACAGCTTTGTAGGCACCAAGCTGCAGAGTAGGGTGGTGGAGGTGCCGCAGACTATTTCCTCTGTTACTAAAGAATTGATAGAAGACCAACAGGCATTTCTGGTGACGGATGTGGTGCAGAACCTGGCGGGTGTAAATCAATACTCCGCATACGATGACCTGACGATTCGAGGCTTTAGGAACGGCTATGAAACGGGTTTTAGACTGGTGAACGGGCTCCGCTCGGGGTATGGGTATGGCACGAGTTTTTTCAGGGTGCCGCTCACGGTAAACCTCGAAAGCGTGGAAGTGCTCAAAGGTCCTGGGGCGGCTCTCTTTGGCGATATTAACCCAGGCGGCACGGTGAACCTGGTGACGAAAAAGCCACTGGATGAAAGCCGTAAGGCGGTGAGCTTTTCGGTTGGCAGTTTCCAGACCATGCGCAGCACCCTGGATCTGACGGGTCCGCTCAACGAAGATAAGTCTTTGTTATACCGGCTTAACATTGGCTACGAAGACACCAAGACCTTTCGGGATGTAAACGACCGCAGCTCACTGATGATAGCGCCCACCGTCACTTTCCGTCCAACAGACAAGACAACCGTGAACGCTGAGCTGGTATACAGTAAGTTCGACGGCTACCTCGACCGTGGCATGGGTATACGAGGAGGCGACCTGTACGCCCTACCGAAGTCTCTTACGCTGAGCCAGCCAAGCGATTATTACCGTGTCAACGACATCTCCCTGAACGCCTCGCTCAACCACCGGCTCAACAACTGGCTGTCCTTCAATGCAGCTTACATGAAGTTTGTGTACCACGAGGACTTGAGTGAGCATCGCACGCTCAACACCTTTGCCGATGCGCCGGCCAACACCATCATGAACATGCGCTACATGGAAAAGAAGGTGAACGAGTACACCGACAACCTCTCCACTTACTTTGCCATCAGCGGTAACACCGGCAGGCTGCGCCATGAATTGGTGGCGGGTATGGATTACATCAGCTTTCAGACAGACAAACGTGGCTACCAGTGGGAAGCGCGCGAAATGGAGATGGATGGGAAGCGTGTGCCGCTGACTTTCGACCTCAACTACCCGACTTACGAGCTGCGGGACCCGGGCAAGTACATCCGTCGGCCACTGGCCTCTTTCTTTGTGGATTACCTCAATGCCAGCTACACCACCACCGGGGTATATGTGCAGGACCAGGTAGGCGTGAGCGATCGTCTGAAGTTGCTCCTGGGGTTGCGGTACGAACTCTTCCGTGATCAGCGCGAGTACGGGAACGGCGAGGAAAAAGTGCACCAGAATGTGCTGCTGCCCAGGCTGGGGCTAACCTACAAGCTGCAAGACAATCTGCACTACTTTGCGAGCTACAGCCAGGGGTTTAAGCCCATTGATCCAGCCTTTGTCCGGAACCCAGAAAACTATGGCAGCACCAAACCTTTTAACAGTGAAGGCAGCTTTCAGGTAGAGTCGGGGCTAAAGGGAGAGTTCCTGAACAAGCGCCTCTTTTCCACATTGTCCTTATTCCTCATCGAGAAGCGCAACACCATGGTCAACACTGGTCAGCTGACGGACGAAGGAAACCCTATCTACCGGCAGAACGGACGCACCCGGTCACAGGGAGTAGAATGGGAGGCAACAGGAAGTATAACCTCGAGCCTAAACCTGAACGTAAATTATGCCTTTAATCAAACCGAGGTTCTGGCTTCCGACCTGGAGGGGGAGCAGGGCAGGCAGGCTCCCAATGCACCCAAACATGCAGCGGGCTTATGGGCAAAGTATACCTTTAGCGAAGCTGGTCTGGAGGGCTTCGGGCTAGCGCTGGGCGGTCACTATGTCGCAGACCGCAGGATGGAGCTGCAGGTGCAGGACACGCAGACAGGCAACATAATCTGGGACTACTGGCTCTCTTACACCGTGGTGAATGCGGCGGCTTTTTATAGGGCAAACAAGTTCAAGCTGAGCGTGAATGTGAACAACCTATTCGATACCTATTACTTCGTGGGTGGCTACGATTACCAAAGGGCTTTCCCAGGGGCACCACGCCATTTCATCCTCTCAGTCGGCTACACTTTCTAATATTAATCCCCATAAAAACCATGGAGAACGGCGTCCTTACGATGGCAACACTTGTACTGCCACTTTCAGCAAATGCGTAGGCCCTGGCACAGCCAAAGCGGCCTGGCGATCTGCGGGTGCGTGCCCCCAACGTTCTGATAATCGATAAAGCGAAAGGCAAGGATAAACAACCCGCGCTTCCGAAAAGCTTTCCAGTGGAGCGAAGTACGGCGGCGGAGCAGGACACGCTGCCTATGGCAGCGGAGTTTAAGCGCGGCTTCCAAGTGGAGGGCGGCTATCTATCTGTTCATAGCCCTGAGTCAAAGACCGGTTTCCCCAATACCTCTGCGGCCTACGGCAGGGAGTATTCAAGCGGAGGTTCAGAAAATGCTAGGCATAATGGGTTCTGGTTGCAGTTGCAGTTGCGGTTGTTCTTGTCTTGGATAAGAGGAACACCGAGTTAGGCAGCCAAAGAAAGCACTCTGTATGAGAGAAGAAACAGTTAGCCTTCTCGTCTCCACTGCTAAATGCGTTGGTATTTGAAGTTTGTCAAGCTTTCTAAACGGTCGTTTGGAAAGCTTGACAACCCCGTTTTTACCGGTAACTTTGTCATGTCTCATACAAAAGGGAGGAAAAGATGAGAAACTACGTGGCCTACTACCGCGTCTCGACCAAGGCACAAGGCCAGAGCGGGCTTGGACTGGAGGCGCAGCGTACTGCCGTCCGACGTTTTATAAAAACAGGAGAGGAAATATTGGAGGAGTTCACCGAGGTGGAGAGTGGCAAGCGCGACAGTCGCAGGCAGCTACAGGCGGCCATCGCCCTTGCCAAGTCCCGGCAGGCCACGCTACTCATTGCCAAGCTCGACCGGCTCAGCCGCAACGCCGGCTTTATCTTCACACTCCGCGACAGCGGCGCGGACTTCGTCTGCGCCGACATGCCGGAAGCCAATACCCTGACCATCGGTATTTTTGCCGTACTCGCCCAGCACGAGCGGGAACTCATCTCCCAGCGTACCCGCGCTGCGCTGCAGGCAAAGAAGGAGCAGGGCTTTCAGCTGGGCTCCCCGCAGAACCTGACGGAGGAGGCCCGGCAAAAGGGTTTGGAGACACGTCAACAAAATGCGCTATCAAACAAGGCAAACCGTCAGGCCTCCCGCCTGGTGAAGATTTACCGGGAGCAGGGCTACACCTTTCAGCGGATTGCCGATGAGTTGAACGGAGAAGGTTACTTGACGCGCAACGGGAAAGCTTTCCGGAAGGGGACCGTGCACTTCCTCTATAAAAAAGATATCGCGCCCGCCTCCTAAGGGAAGCCCACCGCATAGTTTCACTGTCCCTACTCCTTATATATATATAGGTGTACATGGTGATCAAGAAGCACCCTAGCAAACGGGGTTGGCCATAATTTAAAGCATGCATGAGAACGATACCGAAACTGTTTCTACTCCTGATCTTTCAGATCCTCACAGGCTGTGTGGGAGAGCCGCCAACTGAGCACGCAAGGCAACTACTTCAACAGGTTGAAAACCATAGACAGGAGAAAGGCCTATATCCCACGACACTCCCAGGGAACCTGACCGATGGGGAACGTTCAGGAATAAAGGCGGAATACTTCATTTATATAGTTGACTCCACCAGGACTTCCTTTACGTTGAAAGTCTTCATCGGCAATGGTCTGGCTGATATATATAAAAGTGGAACAGGTAAATGGATCCGTACCGATAAATAAACTTGAACCGACCAGACCTAAAGCACACCAAAGCAAGCCTTGGCTAGACCCGTTGCTGACCAAAAGAGAGACTGTAAACGGAACTGTGTCAAAGCTATAAAATTATTAACTTAGCTTAAGCACAGTTACTATGGAGA
>NZ_VRTY01000109.1 GCF_008017455.1 Pontibacter qinzhouensis
AACGCAAAGCCATTATCCGGAAGCTGGTGGCCGTAGAGACGCTGGGTAGCACCACCGTTATCTGCTCCGACAAAACCGGCACCCTTACCGAAAACCAGATGACTGTAAGAAAGATAGTGGCCGGCGGTAAAACCTATGAAGTAAGTGGTCAGGGCTATGAGCCAGAGGGAAACATCCTGCAGCAGGATAATTCAGTGAATGTGGAGGAGCACCCGGCGCTTCGTGAGCTTTTGCTAAGCGGCATGCTCTGCAACGACTCAGCCATAAAAGAGAAAGATGGGCAACTGGCAGTAGAAGGCGACCCAACAGAAGGTGCTTTACTTGTTACTGCCCAAAAGGCAGGATTTAACCGGCAGGACCTGGAAAAACAGTTTACACGCCTCGACACAATTCCTTTTGAATCTGATTACAAATACATGGCTACGCTGCACAGGCAGGAGCAACAGCAAAAAGTTTACATGAAAGGCTCCCTGGAGGCCATTGCCGCCAGATGCAGTACCCAGTTAAATGCGCAGGGCCAGCAGGAAGCCTTCTCCAAAGATGAAATTCACCGTATTTCTGATGAGATGGCAGCGAATGGCCTGCGGGTGCTGGCCTTTGCCACCACCTCATCAGAAAAAACAGACATTGCGCACGAGGATGTAGAAAGTGGCCTTACCTTTCTGGGATTTCAGGGCATGATAGACCCGCCGCGCGAAGCTGTAAAACAGGCAGTAGCCATGTGCCAAAAAGCAGGCATCACCGTCAAAATGATTACCGGCGACCATGCCTTAACAGCCTCTACCATTGCCGCTCAAATCGGACTGAAAGGTCGAGAAGAAAACGGAAGGTTAGTAGCTATGACAGGCCGCGAACTCTCTAAAGTGACGGATGCTGACATAGCCGATGTAGCCGAAAGTACAGCTGTTTTCGCCCGGGTTTCGCCCGACCAGAAGCTGCGGCTGGTAAAAGCGCTGCAGTCCAGAAACCATATTGTAGCCATGACCGGTGATGGCGTAAACGATGCCCCCGCACTGAAGCAGGCCGATATTGGCATAGCCATGGGCATAACCGGAACCGACGTAGCCAAAGATGCCTCTGACATGGTGCTGACAAACGACAACTTTACTTCTATAGAGAGTGCCGTAGAAGAAGGCCGCAACGTGTTCGACAACCTGACAAAATTCATTGTCTGGACCATTCCGACCAACCTGAGCGAAGGGCTGGTCATTTTAGCGGCCGTAATAGCAGGCACCGTATTAGCAGCCACTCCGGTTCAGATACTCTGGATAAACATGACTACGGCGGTGCTGCTGGGGCTTACGCTGGCATTTGAGCCGCAGGAAAAAGGTGTTATGGAACGCCCGCCACGCCAACACAACCAGCCCATCCTGACCAAAAGCCTGATCGTGCGTACCTTGCTCGTGGGCACCCTCTTACTGATTGCCACCTTCGGTTTGTTTCACTATGAACTAGACTACCAAGGAGCCTCCCTGGAAGAGGCAAGAGCTGCTGCCTGTACAGTATTTATCGTGCTGCAGTCGTTTTACCTGCTCAACTGTCGCTCGCTCCGCAACCCGTTTTTTCCTTCAGGTTTTTTCTCTAATCCTATGATTTTTTATGGCATCGGCCTTATGCTGGCGCTTCAGCTGGCTTTTGTATATGCTCCGTTCATGAACAAACTATTTGGCACCGCTCCTATTTCAGCCATGAGTTGGGTACGCATAGTGGCAGCAGGCATCGTGATGTATTTTATTGTTGAACTGGAGAAATGGATAAGGAGAAGAAGCACCAGTATGGAAGATTAAGGCAAATTGCCTGCACACACCTTATTTACTCCACTTCTACAAATCTTTTCTTGATCAACCTTCAGACGATTTAGCAATCAGCAACTAACAATCAGCATTTATTCTAATGAAAATAGGCTTCCAAAGGGTTTAAGGCCGAAAAATGGTCAAGGGTTAACTAAGGTCAGGATTTTAAAGCCCAAACTCACAACTCTTTTTTATCTTTGCTCCCGAATAAAGAAGATACAGGCTACATGAATCTGATTGAAGAACTAAGATGGAGAGGCATGCTCCACGATTTCATGCCGGGCACAGAAGAACAACTCGCCTCGGGCATGACAACGGGTTATATAGGTTTTGACCCCACGGCACAGTCGTTGCACATTGGCAACCTGGCCACTATTATGCTGTTGGTGCAGCTTCAGCGGGCAGGTCACAAGCCAGTGGCACTGGTAGGTGGTGCCACCGGTATGATCGGAGACCCTTCCGGCAAATCGGCTGAGCGTAACCTTCTCTCAGAAGAAGCCCTGGCCGCTAACCAGGAAGGCATCAGAAAACAACTCGAGAAGTTCCTGGACTTCAACAGCGGTGCTAACTCTGCCGAAATAGTAAACAACTACGATTGGTTTAAGGAGTTCAGCTTTCTGGGTTTTCTGCGAGAGGTGGGCAAGCACCTGACCGTAAATTATATGATGGCGAAAGACTCAGTAAAAAAACGAATCTCCGCCGATGAAGAGGGAGACCGTACCGAAGGCCTCTCGTTTACAGAATTCTCTTACCAGCTCATTCAGGGCTACGACTTTTACCATTTGTATAAGCACAAAAACGTGCGGCTGCAGATGGGTGCCTCCGACCAGTGGGGAAACATTACGTCTGGCACGGAACTGATCAGAAGAATAGATGGCGGCAAAGCCTATGCGCTGGTAGGTAAACTGGTTACCAAAGCAGACGGTACCAAGTTCGGAAAATCGGAAGGAGGCAACGTGTGGCTCGACCCTAACCTGACCTCTCCTTACAAGTTCTACCAGTTCTGGCTTAACCTCTCCGATGAGGAGGCTGAGAAGTTGATAAAGGTTTACACATTGCTTTCGGAGGCAGAGATTACGGCCATCACGGCAGAACATAAACAAGCACCACACCTGCGTGTATTGCAAAAAGCCTTAGCTAAGGATGTTACTATTCGGGTGCATTCAGAAGATGAGTACCAGGCCGCTGTAGATGCCTCTGAAATATTATTTGGAAAAGGTGATTTACAGACGCTCCAAGGGCTTCGGGAAGATGTTTTGCTATCGGTGTTCGAAGGTGTGCCACAGGTGCAGGTAGCCCGTGCAGATTACGAGCAGGTGGCTAGCGTGAGCGATTTGCTCTCTGAAGCCACAGGAAGCCAGATTTTCGCGTCGAAGGGTGAAGCCAAAAAGATGATTAAGAACGGCGGCGTTAGCGTGAACCGGCAAAAAGTACTTGGTCCGGATGATGCCGTAGCCTTTGACCTGTTGCAGCACAAATACCTGGTGGTGCAGAAAGGCAAGAAAAACTACTACTTAATTGCAGTTATATAACTCATTATCAATATTTTACAAACAAAAAAGGTGGCTTTAAATGGCCACCTTTTTTGTTTGTATTAACAATATCTGCTGCTTATTTAGCTTCAGATGAGTTTTTCATATCCTGCACTTCTTTACGAATGTCCTGTGCCAGGTTTTTCAGATCCTGCATGCCTTTACGTACACGAGTACCTGCAGCCGCGTTGTTCTTGTCGTAAAACTTCTCGAAGTCCGATTCCAGAGACATTACCAAGTCTTTCAGTTTGCTGAAGTTGTTATTCATGTGAGCTATTAGTTTGAGTTAAACATTTTGTTTTATCGCTCCAATATACTAATTAAATGATAACAAGCAAAAATTACGAATTTTTAATATATGCGATTTTAGCTGCCTAGGCGGTAACTGTAGACTTGGAGTAAAGACCCTTGTCCAATTTAGATGCAATTTTCTCGAAGGCAGCAATCGTCTCTTTTACGTCCTCCAGGGTATGGCTGGCGGTCGGAATCAGGCGTAGCATGATCACATCTTTCGGCACGACCGGGTACACCACGATCGAGCAGAAAATGCTGTAGTTCTCACGCAGGTCGAGCGTCAGTTGGGTTGCATCTGGTATCTGGCCGTTCAGGAAAACAGGCGTAACCGGAGACTCCGTTGTTCCGATGTTAAAGCCTTTTTCGCGCAGGCCTGACTGCAGCGCGTTCACCACTTCCCAAAGCTTTGCTTTCAGTTCCGGCTGTGTACGCAATAGTTCCAGGCGCTTAAGGGCACCTACTACCAGCGGCATTGGCAGCGACTTGGCAAATATCTGGGAACGCATGTTGTAGCGCAGGTACTCTACCACTTGCTCGTTAGAGGCCACAAAGGCTCCGATACTGGCCATAGACTTGGCAAACGTAGAGAAGTAAATATCAACGCCATCCTGTACGCCCAGTTCCTCACCGGCACCAGCTCCGGTGGCACCCATGGTACCAAAGCCGTGCGCATCATCAATAAACAACCTGAAATTGAACTGCTCCTTCATGGCAACAATCTCTTTCAGTTTGCCCAGGTTACCGGACATCCCGAAGACACCTTCTGTGATAACCAGAATAGCACCACCTGTATTCTCCGTCCAGCGTGTGGCACGCTCCAGCTGTTTTTTCAGGTTGTCCATGTCGTTGTGCGTGTACACAAAACGCTTGCCTTGATGCAAACGCACGCCATCTATAATACAGGCATGAGACTCGGCATCGTAAACAATTACATCGTGGCGGTCTACCAGCGCATCAATAATAGACACAACACCCTGGTAACCGAAGTTGAGCAACATAGCGTCTGGTTTTTTCACAAAGTCAGCAAGTTCTGCTTCCAGCTTCTCGTGCAGGTTCGTGTTACCAGACATAATACGGGCACCCATCGGTGTCGCCATTCCCCATTCAGCAGCCGCCTCAGCATCTGCCTTCCGCACTTCCGGATGGTTTGCCAGCCCCAGGTAATTGTTAAGGCTCCAGGTCAACACATCTTTCCCCCTGAACTTCATGCGTGGGGCAATTTCTCCCTCCAGTTTCGGAAATGTGAAATAGCCATGCGCATAATGTGAGTGGCTGCCTAACGGACCTCTGTTGGTCAACAACTTTTCAAATAAATCCACCTTGTGTAATGATTTAGTTATCCAGATATTTTCAGAAATAAAATTTGCCTTCTATAGCCATGTTCTCTTTTTGCTATAAAATCCAGCGGTGCAAATTTATGGTTTTAAACGATGATTTACAATTTAATCAAAATATCATATATAGCATTTTAAAAAGTAGTTTTTTAGTTTAAGAACAAAACCTTTTATTTGGAATAGAATTAACCTTTGTTTCTGCATGAAAAAGATTAAAAAACTGCTTGTAGCGAATCGTGGTGAAATTGCGTTGCGTGTAATGCGATCAGCTAAAGAAATGGGTATCAGTACGGTAGCAATTTTTAGCGAAGCCGACCGAAACGCGCTGCATGTGCGCTTTGCTGATGAGGCAGTATGTGTGGGCGGTCCTAAATCGAGCGAATCTTATCTGCGGGGCGATGTTATACTGGACGTTTGCAGACAGTTGCAGGTAGATGCCATTCACCCGGGCTACGGGTTTTTATCGGAAAACGCGGGGTTTGCGCGGCAGGTGCAGGAAGCAGGCATTATTTTTATCGGCCCCTCACCAGAAGCCATTGAACTGATGGGCAGCAAACTGGCAGCAAAGGCAGCCGTGGCCAGGTATAACATACCGATGGTGCCGGGCACCGAAGAAGCCATTACCGATGTAGAGGCTGCCAAAGAAATTGCGACACAGGTTGGTTTCCCGATCCTGATTAAAGCCAGTGCAGGCGGGGGCGGCAAAGGCATGCGGGTAGTAGAGCGTGTGGAGGATTTTGAAGAGCAAATGCAACTAGCGGTTAGTGAGGCTACCTCTGCCTTTGGAGATGGCGCTGTGTTTATTGAGAAATACATCGGTTCGCCGCGCCACATCGAGATACAGGTTCTCGGCGATACGCATGGTAATATTGTGCACCTGTTTGAGCGGGAATGCTCCATTCAGCGCCGCCACCAGAAGGTAGTAGAAGAGGCTCCATCTGCAGTGCTCACGCCAACCCTGCGCGATGAAATGGGCCGCTGTGCCGTAAACGTAGCCAAAGCCTGCAACTATGTGGGAGCCGGCACAGTGGAGTTTCTGCTGGATGAAAACATGCAGTTTTATTTCCTGGAAATGAATACCCGCCTGCAGGTAGAACACCCGGTAACGGAGCAGATAACCGGCCTCGACCTGGTAAAAGAACAGATTCAGATAGCAGAGGGCAACGCTTTAAATTTCAGCCAGGAACAACTCAAAATAAACGGGCACGCACTGGAGCTGCGTGTGTATGCCGAAGACCCTGCAAACAACTTTTTGCCTGACATAGGAAAGCTGCAGACCTATAAAAGACCGCAAGGCCTGGGCGTGCGTGTAGACGATGGTTTTGAGCAAGGCATGGAAATTCCTATCTACTACGACCCGATGATCGCGAAGCTGGTTACCTTCGGAAAGGATCGCCAGGAGGCCATAGCCAAAATGCTGCGAGCCATCGATGAATATGAAATTACAGGCATAGCCACTACCCTGCCGTTTGGTAAGTTTGTACTGGAGCACGAGGCTTTTATTTCCGGCAATTTCGATACCAAATTTATTGAGCGCTATTTTACACCGGAGTCGTTACAGGTTGTCTCTGACACAGACACAGATGAAATTGCAGCTGTGCTGGCAGCCTTGCTCCTGACGCAGGCACGGCCACCAGCTGTAACTCTAGAAACTGCCACCACCTCTATTGCCTCTAACTGGCGGAAGAACAGGTTGAAGTGATTGTAGTTGATTGTAGCCAGAGGCATTTTATTCTAACTCAAGTTGTGCAGTTAGTATAAATTATTCATTTAGGCCGTTACAATCTCTCTTTTGTCATCCCACAGGGATCTTGTGGGCGGGATCCAAAAACATGGCTACAGGCGTTTTAGTCTTAAATTAGCATAGCTGCTACTACAGTCTTTACAGCAGCAGGTTACTATTTCATTGCCTTCTTCTGCAGTAAAGCATCATTAGTTGCTATATCATAGACTACAATGCCAGTAGCCTCTGCTAATGGATCTTACTCACAAGACCTTTACAAGATGATAGAATACTATATTGGAGATGTCTGTGGATCGTGCCAAACACGGCAGGTTATAACATGCAGCTCATTTTGTGCATCATCAGTAATAACAAAGGCATTACCTATTTGCAGTGCCTCGTGGTTTTAAATAGAGCGAGTTTGCAACTTGCTTGGACCACTCATTCAATTTGAAAATCAGGATTTCCTGCAGGCATAAGTGCCTTAGATTCAAGAGAATGTTGTTTCTTCCATAAATCAGGATGTATACACATTGCCTTTGTGCCTGCTTCCGCGAGTTGAAAACTTGCCATCATGAAAAACCACGAGCTGAAAGCTCGCGGCAGCAGTACTTTTTATCTAAATATATTTACCCTAAAATATTATTCACTCAAATCAAATCAAATAGATTTCTGACCCCAATATGGCGTTCTTTCGTGAAGCCTTCGCCGTATGTTACGCCAATCGAGTGACCTAACTCCAGAGCGCGTGCCTCCACAAACTTCAGAAACTCAGGCGATGATATGTAAGTGTTAGGTGACGCATCGTCTGGGTTATAGAATTGAGAACGGAAAGCCCGGATTGACTCCATTTTCTGCTCCCAGTAAGGCGTTACATCCACTACGATGTCGGGCACAATCAGGCGGTCCTGGATAAAATGATAGGCTACTTTCGGGCGCCATGCTGGTTGTGGCTCTCCATCATCTCCAAAGGTACTGATCATTTTCAGGCCAGCCATAAAGCAAGCATCCGACACGAGCGCAGACCCTTTTCCATGGTCAGGGTGCCGGTCGTGGATCGCATTCATGAGTACGATCTCAGGCTGGTATTTCCGTACAGCCTGCACCACCCGCAGCTGGTGCTCCTTATCGTTCCGGAAAAAGGCATCAGCAAGCCCTAAGTTTTCCCGGGCAGAAACTCCCAGAATTCTGGCGGCTTCCTCTGCTTCGGCGGCTCTAACCTCAGGTGTTCCGCGGGTACCAAGTTCACCTCGCGTCAGGTCTACAATGCCAACTTTTTTGCCGGCAGCTATATGGGCAATAATGGTTCCGGCACAGCCTAGTTCAATGTCGTCCGGATGGGAGGCAAAAGCCAGTATGTCTACTTTATATTTATTCATTATCTGATTCTCAACTTTCTTCCGACTTTAAGGGTAGTGCGCGTAGAAATTCCATTTAAGCGCGTTACCTGGCTTACACCTACACCGTAACGTTTAGCAATGCCTGATAAGGTATCGCCGCTCCTGACGGTGTGGTAAGTAGACTTTCTGGCGCCTGTAGCCGAAGAAGATTTGGACCTGTTATAGTAGTTAAATAAGGCAGAGGTAATTTGAAAATTCTGGTCTTTGATGAGGTAAGCCGGAAATTCGTACATTAATTCCGGATCGATCGGGTTGCCCTGATAACGCACCTCATAGTGCAGGTGTGGACCGGTACTTCGGCCGGTGCTGCCGCCAAGCCCCAGCAGTTCGCCAGCCTTTACAAAGGTACCTGTTTCTGCTATAGCCTTACTCATGTGTCCATAGAGAGTCTCCAGCCCGTTATAATGCCGTACTACAATATAGTTACCATAGCCTCCGCCATCCCACTTGTTTATGCGCACAACACCATCAAAAGCAGCAAAAATAGAGTCGCCGGTGTTCAGGTCAATGTCGGTACCATAATGCCAGCGCGAGCCTCTGTGGCCGAAATGGCTGGTAACAGGCGTTTTTTCGAGGGGCATTCTGTAATCGCGTTTGGTCCGCGGGTCGTAAAGAGTAATGTCTACGGTGTCTTTCAGTTGCCGCCCATCCATTCGGTACGGGTTAATGTTGCGGGTGTCCCAGATAGCGTAGTAACTGGCAATCTTGATCCAGGACGAGTCGATGAGCATCTCTTCAGAGACTTCTACAATGTGCTGCTCGCCCAGATCCAGCTCCGTAGTATCTTCGCTAACAATAGAAAGCTCTTTTTTAGGGTTGAAGCGGATTGACTTCCCTGCATCTGAGCTTTCGTCCGGAAACTCCTCGTATTCGATCAGGATGGTCGTATCCGGCCTTACATATTGTATCTTAGGCGATTTCACTTTAAAAAGATCTTTCACCTTATTGTTCTGGGCAGATGCTCCGCCGGCAGTACAAAGCAGGAAAAATACAATATATAAAGTTGATTTAAATTTTAACATTGTAATTAGATTTGGCAGTAAAGCAACTCTTCGGAAAGGGTTACCTGCTATTTTAAACTGCTGTAAGGTCTTTTTATTGTTTCTGGCTGATGACTAAATATAAGCTTGTTTAAAGGTACTTCACTTAAAAAGAAACTGAGAGCTTGCTAAATATTATTATATACCTTCCGCTATTGAAGCCTTAACCTAAAAGAGGCTGAATTCTTTTGGAAGGCCATTTTCATTTGAATAATTTGATTGCTGTATGTTAAACGGTTAATAAGAGAATAAAAAATCAACTTATAACAGGTGTACTATAAATTGCACAAATGCAACATCTTCAGCACTTGTCGGGTATTATCACCGACAAGTAGTACTGCTTCAGGCGCCCATGCTATTGAATTCATTTTTCATAATTCTCTTTAGAACGCGCAACAAGGACATGCTGAATTAGTGCTGCGGAGAAATTTTATAGTTGCCACTTTGTCGTCCCCCCCCTTAACTCTTAACTTAAAAAAAATCTTCTGAAGGCCGATTTCATTAGAATAATTCGTCAGGCTCAACTTGCAACTAACACTGAAAAAGGCAATCCGGAAACAGCACATTTCCGGATTACATATTCAGGTAGTACAGGTTTTAGTGTATGTTGCTGGCAGCCAGGTACCGTTCCGCATCCAGAGCGGCCATACAGCCAGAGCCCGCAGCTGTTACGGCCTGGCGGTAGGTGAAGTCCTGCACGTCGCCACAGGCAAACACGCCGTCTATATTTGTTTTAGATGTTCCGGGAATCGTCCGGATATAACCATTCTCATCCAGGTTCAGGTAATCTTTAAAAATATCGGAGTTTGGCTGGTGCCCGATGGCCACGAAAAACCCGGTTACAGGAATCTCCTGCAGCTCGTCTGTCAGCACGTTTCTTAAACGAACACCCTCTACAGCATGCTGGCCCAGAATTTCGTCGGTTACGGAATTCCAGATAATCTCGATATTCGGGGTGTTCTTTACGCGCTCCTGCATAATCGTAGAAGCACGCATTTCGTCGCGACGGATGATCATGTAAACCTTGTTACAGAGGTTAGATAGGTAAGTGGCTTCTTCAGCAGCTGTATCGCCGGCTCCAACAATGGCTACGTCCTGCTTGCGGTAAAAGAAACCATCGCAAACCGCACAAGCCGACACGCCACTACCGTTTAGCCTTGCCTCAGACTCCAGGCCCAGCCATTTGGCAGAAGCACCGGTAGAAATGATGACAGTATGTGCCTCTATAACCGTCTGGTCATCAATGGTAACTTTATGTGGCTGTGAGGAGAAATCTACAGCTGTGGCAATGCCATAGCGTACATCGGTGCCAAAACGCTCGGCCTGACGTTTAAAATCCTCCATCATCTGCGGGCCGTTAATGCCATCCGGGTAACCTGGGTAATTCTCCACGTCATTGGTAATGGTAAGCTGGCCACCGGGCTGAATCCCCTGGTATAGCACCGGGTTCAGTCCGGCTCTGGAGGCATAAATAGCAGCTGTGTACCCGGCAGGGCCGGAACCTATAATTAAGCACTTTACTTTTTCAATTTCCATTGTGATAGGGTGCAATTTGCAATTTGGGTGCAAGTATACGAAATTTATCCGCCTTCGCCTGCATTCGGTTCTCAAAAAGCAGCAGCTAAAAACGGGCGGCAGTAAAACACGAAAGCCCTGGTGTTAGCCAGGGCTTTGATGTGGGTAGGTTAACTACTAGCCTAAATATGGCTTTAAAGCTTTGCTTCTGGAAGTGTGGCGTAATCGGCGAATAGCTTTCTCTTTTATCTGCCTTACACGCTCACGCGTCAGGTTAAACTTCTCTCCTATCTCTTCCAAGGTAAGGGAGTGTTCCCCGTTCAGGCCGAAGTAAAGGGTAATAACATCGGCTTCGCGCTTGGTAAGTGTAGAGAGGGCTCGCTGTACTTCCTTGCGGAGCGAGTCATTCATCAGGCCAGTGTCAGGCGATTCTTCATCTTCATTCTCCAGCACGTCGAGCAGCCTGTTTTCCTCGCCTTGTACAAAGGGAGCATCTACCGACACGTGGCGACCAGAAATCTTCAGTGTGTCAACAACCTCAGCTGTAGTGAGTTCAAGCACTTCTGCAATCTCTTCAGGAGATGGCTCACGCTCAAATTTCTGCTCCAGTTCTGAGAACGACTTTGAAATTTTGTTAAGAGATCCTACACGGTTCAGGGGCAGGCGCACAATACGCGATTGCTCTGCCAATGCCTGTAAAATTGACTGACGAATCCACCAAACAGCATAGGAAATGAATTTAAATCCACGCGTTTCGTCAAAGCGCTTAGCGGCTTTAATCAGACCAAGGTTCCCTTCGTTAATCAGGTCGCCTAACGAGAGGCCCTGGTTCTGGTACTGCTTGGCTACTGACACCACGAAGCGTAAGTTAGCTTTCGTCAGTTTCTCAAGTGCAAACTGATCTCCCTCCTTAATCCTCTGTGCTAACGACACCTCTTCATCTGGAGTAAGCAAATCGACTTTGCCAATCTCTTGTAAATACTTGTCAAGCGACTGGCTTTCGCGGTTCGTAATCTGTTTGCTTATCTTGAGTTGTCTCATCAGATTTGTATATTAAAAAAATGTTTTGTTAATGTATAATTCGGGCTTGCAGTGGTAACAACAGAAAATCGCGCAAAGTTCTTATATATTCATATAAAATCAAAGGCCCGAACAGGTGTTAGCCTCCTGAAAAAGCACGATGCCACGCCTGCTAAAGCGCAAGATGGCATCATGTGTTTATAAGAAAGCGAATTAGCCTTGTTGCGGAGCTTCTGGCTTAGGCAAAGCAGCTTTACGCGAAAGCTTGAATTTACCTGTCTTTTTATCTACGTCAATCAGCTTCACTTTCACTTCTTCTCCGATTTCAAGCACACCATCCATTGTTTCGAGGCGCTCATGCTTAATTTCAGAAATGTGCAGCAAACCGTCTTTACCTGGCATGAACTCTACAAAAGCACCGTAAGGCTGAATAGACTTCACTTTGCCAATGTACATGTCGCCTATTTCGGGCTGCGCCACAATGCCTTTGATCTTAGAGATGGCATCGTCCATAGCGGTCTGGTTGCTGGCGAATATGTTCACATGGCCTTTCTCATTTTTCTCTTCGATAATGATCGTAGCACCTGTGTCTTTCTGGATCTGCTGAATTACCTTACCGCCTGGCCCGATCACAGCGCCAATAAACTCTTTATCGATCACGATATTGAACGAACGTGGAGTATGTGGTTTGTAATCCGGGTTAGGAGCAGCAATCGTTTTGTTCATCTCATTCAGGATGTGCTCACGACCTTCTCTGGCCTGGGCAAGCGCCTGGGTCAGTACATCGTGCGACAAACCGTTCACTTTGATGTCCATCTGGCAGGCAGTGATACCGTTTTTAGTACCAGTTACCTTAAAGTCCATGTCACCGAGGTGGTCTTCATCACCTAAGATATCGGAAAGCACAGCGAATTTGCCTGTTTTCTCATCCGTAATAAGACCCATGGCGATTCCGGAAACAGCGTTCTTGATTGGCACACCGGCATCCATCAGGGCAAGGCTACCGGCACATACCGTTGCCATAGATGACGAACCGTTAGACTCCAGGATATCGGAAACGATACGGATCGTGTAAGGGTTGTCTCCTTCTGCAGGAAGTACTTTCTTGAGTGCTCTGAGGGCCAGGTTACCATGACCGATCTCACGACGGCCAGGACCTCTGTTTGGCTTCACCTCACCGGTAGAGAATGCCGGGAAGTTGTAGTGCAGCAGGAACTTGTTGTAACCGGAAGTCATAGCGCTGTCGATCATTTGCTCGTCCAGCTTCGTTCCTAAGGTTACGGTGGTTAACGACTGCGTTTCGCCACGGGTAAACACAGCAGAACCGTGTGTAGCCGGCAGATAGTTAATTTCTGACCAGATCGGACGGATTTGATTTAACTGACGACCATCCAGGCGGGTACGGTCATTCAGGATCATGTTCCGAACAGCCTCTTTCTCTACATCGTGGTAGTAGGTTTTAATCAGACCTAAGTCAAACTCATGGTCAGCACCCAGCGACTCAACAAACTCCGCAAGCACGGCAGCGAAACCCTCTTTACGCTCTGCTTTGTTGGCGTTACCTCTTTTAGCTACCAGGTAAGCTTTAGAGTAAGTGGCTTCGTATACTTTCTGACGAAGATCTTCGTCGTGCGTCTCGTGTGAGTACGCGCGTTTCTGCAGTTTGCCAACCAGTTCCGAAAGCTCCAGCTGCGCCTGGCACTGTACTTTAATGGCTTCATGGGCAAAGCTGATAGCCTGCAGCATTTCTTCTTCAGAAACCTCGTTCATCTCCCCTTCTACCATCGATACGCTCTCCATAGAGGCACCCACAATCATGTCGATATCGGCACGAAGCAGATCGGTGGCAAGCGGGTTGATTACGAATTGTCCGTCGATGCGGGCTACTCGTACTTCAGAAATAGGTCCGTTAAAAGGAATATCGGAAACTGCCAGGGCAGCAGAGGCAGCTAAAGCAGCCAGTGCATCAGGCAGTACCTCCTTATCAGCGGAGATCATGTTTATGGTGACTTGTGTTTCAGCATGGTAGTCGCTCGGGAAAAGCGGGCGCAATACGCGGTCTACCAGGCGTGAAATCAGGATTTCGTAGTCAGAGAGTCTGGCTTCTCTTTTCAGGAACCCACCAGGTATTTTACCCGATGAAGCGAATTTTTCCTGATAGTCCACCGACAGTGGCATAAAGTCTACCCCTTCTCGGGCTTCTTTATTAGAAACAACGGCGGCAAGCAGCATGGTGTTACCCATTCTTACTACTACAGATCCGTCGGCTTGTTTGGCTAGTTTACCAGTTTCAATTGTAATTTCCCTACCATCAGGAAGGGCAATGGTTTTCGTAATCGCGTTCTGTGACATCTTCTTGTATCGTTTATAGCATCAAAAAAGACAGGGCTACCCATTGTGGCCGCTGTCGGTACTGGCAAAGGAGGAAGGGAGAAAGGTTAAAGCCTGCACTGCCGGTAACTGGCATTAAGCTGTAGGCGAAGCCGCCAGAAGCCTGGTAAAACTATCGGCAGAAACAGGTGTAAAGAAAAAAAGATTAGGGAATCCTTGTAGGAATTCCCTAATCCAGATAAGCTTATTTTCTGATACCAAGCTCAGCAATAATAGCTCTGTATCGTGCAATATCGTTCTTAATCAGGTAGTTAAGGAGTCTTCTTCTTTTACCTACCAGTTTCAGAAGGCCCAGGCGAGTGCCGAAGTCTTTCTTATGTATTTTAAGGTGCTCGGTCAGGTCAGAGATGCGCGTAGTGAAGAGCGCGATCTGTGCTTCTGCAGAGCCAGTATCAGCCTTTGATTTGCTCAGGCTATACTTTTCAAAAATTTCTTGTTTCGCTTCAGTAGTTAATTTCATGCGTATAAAAAAATATCAAACTGTTTTTCTTGGTTCGGATAGCTATATAAGCCGCAAAGATATAAAAAGTTTATCTGTAATAAAAATAGTTGCCGTATTGAAATGAGGTTATCTGGAGGCAGAAAGTTAAAAAGTTTAGCCTTAGAAAGTTACACGAGCTCCCTTTGTTGGTTTTCTGTCAAAGTCAGGAAGATTACTCCCTGAGAATCCTGAGTTGATAAAGATACGGGCCTGCCTCCATCCTTCCTCTTCAAAGCTGCGAATTGCTACTTTTCTTTATCAACCAGTAAGCAGCCAGCTGTTTTACCCTGAATTATTCGAATGAAATAGCCCTTCCAAAGGATATTTTTGATTTTTATGCCAAGGGTAGGTTCAAGGTGTACCTAAAACCTTTAGGTACTTAAGCTGCCACACCCAAGTAAACTCCTCCCCTTTCAATTTCCTAACTTATCTTTCTCTACCTTTCTAACGTTCATCAAACGTCTAGTTTGTTGCGGCGCAGGCGTGCCATTAGTTTTCGCCAGAAATCTACTTCCAGTAAGCTGGAGTCGTTCTGAGCCTGGTACAGAAAGAATAAGCCAATCGGGAACAGGATGATGTTTGCTCCCCACATACCGGCCTCAACTGGTATTAAGCCCTCTCTTGCCCACTTCTCTCCGAGTATCGACATTACATACATCAGAATAAAAAACACGATCGAGATGATAACCGGCACACCTAGCCCACCTTTTTTTATGATAGCTCCTAGTGGCGCACCAATCAGAAATAGCATAAAAATGGAAGCCGACTGGGTATACTTTCGCCAGATCTCTATTTCATAGTTATTGGCTTCGCGCAGGGTGCCATTTACCCGCTCCAGGTAATTCGTAGTAAAACTTTTAATGTTCCGGGCTTTGTTGGTAGCAACCGAAAGTATTTCCGGATTCTCTTCAGGCAAGGTGCGCTCTATTTTTTTATCGAGCAGTTTAAAGCCGTTTTTGGTGCTGCCGGTGTCGGCTTTAAAGTAGGCGTAAAAAGACTCGATGTTGGGCGGGTACAGGTCCTGCTCCCGTTTTCCGTGCCGGCGCAGCGAGTCGGTCACAACCTGGAGCTGGCCAATATTCTTCATCATTTTATTGTCGGAGAAGTACTCTTCGCGGGTACGCTCCATACTAAAAGAAGAAAGACTGAAAATGATTTTGCTCTCCTCGAAACGCTGCCGCACAAACTGCTCCGTCGAATTCCGGATACCCGGGTCGTCCTGGTCTACATAGGTATTGCCATCAAAGAGCTCCAGCACCAGGTAATTGTCGTTGTACTGGGTATACATTTTGCCTGAGTCGGCCAGAATAACGGTGGTATTGGCGCCACCTTTAGAGTGGTCATAAATCATGATGTCGCGCAGAGACTCCCCGTCTTCGAGCTTCTTGTTTATTTTAATGCTGTAGCCCGGAAGCCCGTTGTAAAAGGCACCTTCCTTAAAGTTCATAGTAGGCTTTTTCTGGCGAATGTCCCATAGCAGGCTATAGGCTTTCAGGTTAGCCTTTGGCACTACTTTGTTGTTGAAGAAAAAGGCGCCTACAGATATCACCACCACCAACAGCAGCACAGGCCGCAGAATGCGTGGCAGGGCAATGCCGGATGTTTTAATTGCTGTTAGTTCGTGGTGCTCGCCTAAAGTTCCGAACGTCATGAGCGACGATAGCAACACCGCCAGCGGCAGTGCCACCGGTGTCATGTTCATGCTAAAGTAGAACAGTAGCTCTGCAAACACCTCCCCTCCCAGGTCTTTGCCCAGCAGTTCGTCGAGGTATTTGAGCATGTACTGCGTGAGCAATATAAACTCAACTACGGCAAATGTCAGGAAAAAAGGGCCGATGAACGACCGAAGTATAAGCTTATCTAGTTTCTTCATGTGAGCCAAGGCGGCATTGAGGCTTGTTTTAGTGCCAGGTGCCAATAGTCGAACACCATGTCTCCAAAAATCGTGCAAAGATAAGCATTTTTGGCAGATGTGTTAACCTCCTACTGTTTCGCGCAGATTTTGCAGCAGGTACTCCCACTGCTCCTCCAGCTCTTTTTTATCCTCTTCCTCCGAGTAGTCCACTACCTTCAGAAACTGCTCCTGCGTTAGTTCGCTCGATTCTATGCTGAAATCAATATAGGCAGGGTCAGACAGGTGCTTTTTATTTTCATCCAGAAAAAGGAACCTTACCGATTTATTAGTGCGGTGCCCGGTCATTTCGGCATAATGGCTTCTGCCATCCCAAATGAAGTTATAGATTTTGTTTTCGTCCACGATCACGTCATCGCAAAACCATTCAGATAAACCGCTGGCCGTGGTTAAGTAAGGATAGAGCAGCTTGGCAGATGCGTTTATCGGATACTCGCAAACAAATTTAGATTTAGTCGTCTTATTCATACATGCCCTTCGATAAGTGTTTGAGTAAGTATAGTATTATTTTCCCACTCTTTAAACATACTGAAAATAAAATATTTTTTTTTGGGAAGAAGTGTTGCGTTTATTTAAAACTTTTCTCTACATTTGCACCACAATTCGGCGGGGTAGCTCAGATGGTTAGAGCGCAGGATTCATAACCCTGAGGTCGGCAGTTCGATTCTGCTCCCCGCTACAAAGGCTCTGGAAACACTTCCAGAGCTTTTTTTTATGCTTCGAACAGGCCACCTGCTCCTGTTCTGCCGCCGCATCAAAACAACCATGCTTTCAGAAACTGAAATTATTGGTGCTCCTTACAAATTTATTTTTAGCATAATTTAAAATCTCCCTTTGTGCCTTTAGTTTTAAATTCTGCTAATGAAATTGCCCTTCCAAAGCTATTTATGCTAAACCGATGTCAAGGGTATGCAAGAGTAAAATCAATTAGATGTAATAGGCTCACTTTACCATCCATGTTAATGTTGTAACATAGCATTGATAGAGGAAAAACCAGTACCCGGAAGCAGGTATTTTTACTTCGTTTCAGAAAAAAACTGACCACATTTATAGTAGAATTGCGTAAATACGGATACATTGATGTTTCTACCAAATATTTACAACCCATGCAGGCGCTTACCACTTTTTATGAAAAACTAACTTCCTGCGATTTGCTCGTGCTTACTCCGGTAACTGAAGATCGTTCATATTGCCGTTTTTACTCGTGTGGAGTTTACCTGGACAGGCTGTTTATAACAGACAAGGAGCTGCTCTCTGATTTAAAAGAGCTGAGTTTAGAAGATGAAGTAATAGACGCTGAGGGGGTCAGGCAACTGATAGAAAAGTATGGCGCCATCTTAAATAAAGCACAAGAAGAAACGCTTTAGCGGCAACGCAATATGGCTTCAGATGAGCGCGATGGAAATCTGGATAAAAAATATTTTTTATAACATGCAACCTCCTGCCACACCCTAACGTAAAAAGGGATGGCTAAAAGTTAAAAATTAATTTAACATATAAGAAGACTCTCTGTAATGGGGAGTCTTCTTTTTTTTATATATCTGCCTGTTTTGGAGTTGTTGTCGGCCTTTAAAAAAATTGAGTTAATTTCCGAAGTGGCTTCAGAAAACGCGTATACACCTTCGGTTTCAGCCCATTTACCACCCAGGCGTTATAATCTTCCTGGTTTGCCCTTATGCGGTTTTTAAGCGTTACATTACTTTTACCGCCTACCCGCATTCTCACGAGTACTTCCGGCAGATACGCAGTGGTAATATGATGCTTGTATAAGAAACGTAGCATCAGTTCGTAATCTGCTGCACTTTTAAATGAGGTGTTGAATACTCCAAATTTCTGGTAGCATTCCCGCTTTACATAAAACGAAGGATGAGGAGGCATCCAGCCGAACAGGAAGTTATTTCTGTTATAGGCACCCGATACCCAGTTCCGTACTGTTTTAGTTGTGTCTTCTTTCTGCACATATAGCAGGTCGCCATACACGCTATCGGTGCTATGGGCCTTAAAAGCCTTTGCAATGCCTGCTACAGTGTCTTTACTTGCCAGTATATCATCGGAATGCAGCAAGCCCACCACCTCGCCTGTGGCCAATCCTATGCCTTTATTGATGGCATCGTACAAGCCTTTGTCCTTTTCAGAAACGAACTTTGCTATTTTATCTTCATAGCTTTTCACAACCTCTACCGTTCCGTCTGTTGACAGGCCATCCACCACAATATATTCAATATCCGTGTAACTCTGCCTGAGCACAGATTCGATGGCATCTGCTATGGTTTCTTTGTTGTTGTAAACTATGGTAATGATAGAAATTTTCACCTGTAAATCTTTATTAAGCTGAACTAAGACAATGGATCGTGTATGAATTTATTCCATATTCCGGATACGTTTTGGCTTGGCCGGGTTTCCCTGGTATATGGTGTAAGGTTCTAAATGATGTGTCGCTACAGAACCGACAGCCAGCACACTGTGGGTGCCGCAGGTAACTCCCGGGCATACCGTAGCCCTGGCACCTACCCACGCCCCCTCCTGCAGCACGATTTTACCTACCTGCAAATCAAAGCTCGATTTTTTGTAATTGTGGCTGCCCGTCAGCAACATACCACCCTGCGAAACGGTCACATGATCTTCCAGCACGACCTGTGTCAGGTTATCGATCCAGACATCCTCGCCGAGCCACACATGGTTTCCGATTTCCAGTAACCAGGGGTATTTTATATTAACACCTGGCTTTACCACCACACCTGTTCCCACTTTTGCTCCAAATAGCCGGAGCAGCCAAACCTTCAGGCCATTAACCGGATTCAGCGGATTCACGAAAAACAAGACATTTACAAAATACCAGATGGTTCGTTTCAGTGCACCCGCTCCGGGGCTGTACCAGTCGTTATTAAAGCTGGAAAGATTTACTTTTTTTTGTTGTCCTTCGGCCACTGCTTTTTGAGAATGGTAGCTAAACTTCGCTAGATTAAAAATTCAAAATTAGAAATGTTGAAAAAGGTGATTTCATAGCCTTTAGATGCATTTTCATCAATTTTTCATTTGCCAATTGCTGAATTTATAGTTACAACTTTAGTTAGAAGAAAATTATTCTAATGAAAAAGCCCTTCCAAAGATTCTGTTCCTGCTACCGCCTTTGTCTGAACCATGATTCAAAAGATTAAAGGACTTACTTTATAAAGTATTTTATATGGGGATTATAAATCCCCATACCTTTAAATTTGGATTGCAAATCCAAATCAGCAATAGTTAGATAATGATCACGTCTTAGAGCATGTTTAAAATTTTAAGTCCCTGTTTTTCAGTCTATACGATTAAGGATTAGCTGACAATTATGCCATAGTATCCACGCTTCAGCGCTTTGGGTGGTCTTTTCATGGTCTTTGTCGAGCCTTCTAAAGAAGTTGAAGAGGCCAAAGGCCCGCTCACTCACCCATCGCCACTTGACTGGCACAAAGTCTTTTGCCTCCGGGGGCCTGGAGCTGATTTCCAGTTCTACCCCGAGCAGGTTCTCCTCCACCCACTCCATGAACACCTTCTCGTAGGCCGCATCGGCCAGGATCTTGCTCATCCGGTCCAGGTACCCCCGCAGCGGGTCCACCACCCGCTCGGCCACAGCGCCGTCTGCCTGGTTAGCCGCATGCACCACCACTCCCCAAACCAAGCCCAGCGTGTCTGTGATCACATGCCGCTTGCGGCCATTTA
>NZ_VRTY01000011.1 GCF_008017455.1 Pontibacter qinzhouensis
GTAGTTTATGTCGTTTGGGTTGGTGGTGCAACGCACAAAAGGTGTGTTAAACCCAGCGTCAATATCCATCAGGTCGGCATCGGGGCCTTCTTTTACCGTTAGCTGGCGGGTTTTGGTGCTGACGCAGCCAGCGCTGTTGGTTACTTTTAAGGTAACGTTAAACGTTTTGGTGGCACCGGTAAAGCCTTTAAATACATGTGTAGGTGAGGCCGCTGTGCTTGTTGTGTTATCACCAAAGTTCCACTCGTATTTTTTGCCATCGCCGGTCGAGGCATCGGTAAACTTTATACCGGAGCCTGCGCAGAGGTCGCCGCCAGGAACAGTAAAGTCGGCTACTACCTCGGCTACTTTAATTGTTTTTTCCTGGGAGCTTTGGCAGCCATCGCTGTTGGTTACAGTAAGTTTAACTTTGTAGTCGCGGCTGGTGGTGCCGTTGGGCAGGTTAAACGTATGGCTTGGGTCTTTGCTGGTGCTGGTGCCGGTTCCTCCAAAGTCCCAGCTGTAGGTGAGGCCATCTCCGGAAGATGTGCTGGTGAAGCTAACACGGTCGCCGGAGCAAACTTCGTTCTTCAGAACAGAAAAATCTGCCAGTACGGCACTTGCCGTTATAACGAATTCGTCAGATAAGGTGCCTGTGGTGCTGCAGCCGCTTGCGCCATCTACACGCACGGTGTACCTTCCGGCCTGGTTCACCTCATGTTTGTCGGAGGTGGCGTTGGTGATGGTGGTGCCGTTTCTGGCCCAGGTATATCTGGTGCCCTTCAGGCTTGAAGTAAGCGTTACTTTATCTCCTGCACAAAGTTTGGTAGGGCCAGAGGCCGTTATAGCTGGTTTACAGTTCTGGCCGCTTGCACTAAATAGGCTGCCGCAGAGAAGGCATAGCACGAAAAGTCCTCTATGTAAAAGATGCATCATAATGTCGGATAATAGTTTGTAATAGAAATGAGGGTACAGCTTCCTCTTTAACAGTACAGAGAAAGCGCTAGCCTGATAATGTTGCTGGTTTATAATGGATTATGGCAGAATGAAGGTAAAATTTAAATCCATAATATTCAAAATAATATTGAATAAGTGATTAAAATACCTGGAAGCAGGTATGAATTTGAAGGGATTCAGTTGAAATCACTGAAGCGTTCAGGCTGTATTACCTGCTCTTTTAAAAAAGAAAGGCCTATGGAGATAGTAAGTAGTATTTGAATAAAAAATAGTAATTAAAAGATAAGGAAAGCAGCCACAGTTAAGATTAGCATGAACCAGTTACCGGCAACTAAAATCAGCAGCTATACCCTTGGAGGTAATTTGCCCAAATTTCTTTGGGAGGCCATTTTTATTTGAATAATTGATGTTGCCTACACTTATGCTTGAAGAGAAGCAGTCGTGCTTTAAAGTTATACTGGCAGAAAAGGATAGCTTATAGCTTGATAAAGATAGTTCTTACACGTTGTAGCCACACGAAGTTACAAGCTCGCCAGACACACTACTACCCAACATAATTAACTTCAAAAGGTAATAAAGGTAAATCCGTAACACCAATTATTTAAATGAAAATGCCCTTCCGAAGCTGTTTTAGGTGAAAGTGTGCCAAGGGTTACTTTATGATACTCACATTGCCTGAGAATAATTCGTTGTAATCTTTAAGCTCAATTATATAATAATAGGCGGCAGCCGGCAAGGTTTTGCCCTGGTACGTGCCATCCCAGAGCTTCGTGTATCCTTTCGATTCAAAAATCTTGGCTCCCCAGCGGGTAAAAATCTGCACGTGGCAATTGGGGTAAAGCCCGATGTTCTCGATTTCCCAGCCTTCGTTTATGCCATCGCCGTTCGGTGTAATGGCATTCGGAATGCGCAGGCCCGGTAGCACTGTAACAGTAACCTCATCTGTAAAGGTGCAGCCCTCCGGCGTAACTACCGTTACCGTGTAAGCGGTGGTTTGATGCGGTTTGGCTACCGGGTTTGCCACAAAACTATCTGACAAGCCCTCTTGCGGCCACCAACTGTAGCTACCGCCACCAGCAGCTTGCAGGTGCGTGCTCTTGCCTGCTATAACCGATACATCTTCGCCAGCGTAGGCCGAGGGCTTATAAACAGAGGCTGTTACCTTTGTTCGCGGGCTTATGCAGCCAAAAGCACTCACCGTTTGCACATAAAAATCCTGATCGGCAAAAAGGGCACGGGTTTGCATCTCGTTTCCTCTGTTTATGGCAGTTCCGCCGCTTGCCTGATCAAACCACTCCAGCCGCGCATCGGCAATCGTAGTGCTGGCTACCAGCCTGGCGGCCTCGCCCGGGCATACGGTGGCAGCTTGTACGGCGGGTGCTTCCGGAATGGGGTAAATCAGGATTTGCATGGCTTTGCTTACTAACTCCTGGCAGGGTGCCGAAAACACTTTACGCCTGAACCAAGTGGTAGCAGAGAGGGGAGGAGGTGTATAAGCCGCCTGGTTGTTTATGCCGGGAGCAGGTGCAAAACCCGAAGTGGCAGAGGTTGTACTCGCCTCCCACAGGTAATGGTACTTGCCGCTGCCACCTCTGGGCGTAGAACTTACCAGCGCGGCAGGTTGCTCACCGGCACAGAGGCTCTGTGAACCGGAAATAAGGTTACCTTCCAGAGCCTTGTACAGCACCACCTCATGGGGAGCACTTACAGAAGGCAGGCAGGTGCCGGCATTTACCACTCGCCTGAACCAGGTGGTTTGTGTCAGGTTTTGGGGTTGATAAGTTGCTGTGGTATTGGCTCCGCTGGCAGGCGCGAAACTGCCGGAAGGGCCTGTGGTACTGGCCTCCCACAAATAGGTGTAAGGTCCGTTGCCACCTGTAAGGGCAGCTCCTGTTAGGAAACCATGTGGTGTGCCAATACATGCCTCTCCGGCTCCGGTTATGGTATTGTTGGCTATAAGAGGGGTTATGGTAATAAGTACAGGCTCACTGTAATGCTCAAAACAGTCGCCAGATAAAACTTTTCGCCTGAGCCAGGTAGTTTGAGTTAGCAGCACCGGCGGATAATCTTGCAAATGGTTGGTGCCGGGAGCTATGGTATAGCCACTTTGCGCGCCTAGTGTACTGCTTTCCCACACATACTGGTAATTACCGATTCCGCCAGTTGGTAAGCTGCCGGTAAGAGTTGCGGTTAAGTTGCCGGAGCAAAGGGTTTGTGCTGCAGTTACCAGGTTGTTTGCGATGGCGATTCTGGCAGGTTTTACCTCAATGGTTTCGGTGGCTGTCTTTATAATACCACAGTTGTTCGTGGTAACAGCAAACTCGATCTGGTAAGAAGGGTTTAGGAGAGCGGCACAATCTATTTGCCAGGCAAAAGTTGCCGTGGCCTGCCCTGTGGCCGAAGCAACCGGCTGATACGAAATGGCGTGAGAAGCCATAGAAAAGTCTTTGCCTACAGCCGTAATTTCTACAAGATCATTCTCCGCATCCGTTCCGATTATCTCGAACCGTATCTGGTCCTTCTCCGATACTTCAAAAACACGTGTTGGGGTCGTTAGGGTAATGGTAGGCGGTGTGTCTTCTAAGGGTTCTACTATAAAGCTGATGCGCAGAGTGTCCTGGCCGGGCATGCTGCATTCTCCGTCGCCATCGTCGCTGGCAATTAAGTCGATCATGTAAATTTTCCCGTTTGAGTCGAAGCAGTTAAGGAGGCAGAGGGTGGTTTTCAGCGTATCTGCTTCGGGGCCGGTATTCACTTTGCCGCTCGTGGGGCCGGAGAAATAGAAATAGTCGTTATCGAAGTTTACAGGAATGGCTTTAATGGCTACCGGTTCGTTTTTGTCTCTATCCGTAATAAAAACAGAGAGGCAGCGTGCATCGGTGGGGTTAATGCGCAAAATGTCGCCTGGTTTATATTCGCGGCTAGGCAAACCATAACCCGGCTCGTATTTTGCCATAACAGCGGGTTCTTCGTTGCTCAGGCAGTCTCTTACAAGTAACTGAAACTCGATGCGGGTTTCGCCTATTTTTTCACCGTTTCTGAACTCCTGGCAACGCACCGAAAACACAAATAGCCCTTTATTTAAAGGCTTTACGCTGAGCATTCCAGTTTTTGAGTCGATGGTTAAAGCCGGATCGCCCAGAATCTGCTTTTCCTTGCTGTAACCAGGTAGCCACTGAATATCCGGATAAGGCCCAGGTGAGGCAGCAGGTGCAATGTTGATTTCAGAACTGAAGCCGTTGATAGGAGTTACCAGGTCGTACACCAGCTCATCGCCATCGGGGTCCTTTCCTCCGAAGTTGTACGTAAATAGCTCATTGGTGCAGGCATACACACTTGGTGGTGGAGGCAGGTTAGGCGAGGAGTTTATGAAAGTTGCATTGTTTCGCACAACTGCAGGAAACTCCACATAAAATGTTTGACCGGCACCGGCAGAATTAATAATGTTGCTGATGATGTTGTTGCGGCAGCACCTTTCCCACACGGCATAATACCCCTCCGGGTGGTGGTAAACAGCAGGATCGAGGTAGAGCGGCAGCTCGTAGTACATGAGCGTTGTTTTAATGCTAACGTTACTACAAAATGTATTGGAGTAGTTCATGGGCGTTTCCGAACGTAACGGCATGAGCAGGTTCTGCACCGGTTTGTTGGTACCCTTTTCGAAAATAGTGACACTCAGGTTCTGATCTTTTGCACCTAAATCTCCATTTATGGCATCGAAATAAAGGTTTAAAGAAAGCTTGTAATTATGGCCATTTACATGCTGCAAATTAAAGTCGCCACCTACCAGGTGAGTAGCGGAAGCGGGTAATGTAATGCTGAGAAAGATGGTGAAAAAAACCAGTAAAATTTTTCTCATAAGAGAGCGGCTGATGGTATTGCTAATTTTTTGTGAATATATGATAATATTTGGTGTGTTATATACTATTCCCTGTTTCTTTTCTGTAAATATTGGTATTTTGTAGAAGATGTGTACAGTAGCGGAGCCAGTACAGCTTTTACCAATAAACCTATGAGCAGGTAATAATCCTAAGTAACTGCCGGTGCTGCAGCCTGATAGGACTAGATAGCTGTTGTTATGGTAAGTTGCTTTTGGTGCAGTAAGAGCAGCACCAGCAACCCTTTACCTAAAAAGGATGAAAATGCTTTGGAAGGGCTTTTTAATTTAAATAATTGCAATCGGGCCTGAGTTTCCTGTAAAAGAGCAGCTGCTGCAAGTTACTTAGGTTGCCTCTGTCTCCTCCTCCATATCGTTTAGCTCTAGCTCAAGGGCATGTACCGAAATCTGTATTTCGCGGAGGGCCAGGCCGAGCGAGGCCAGCAGCATGAGCAGGCTCAGCCCGAAAACATACTTACCTGCCGTGTTGTAGCCGGCAAACAACAGAAACATGCACAGCACACAGCCAAACAGACTGCCAATGCCCACTGCCTGCATGTTCCGGATTAGAACGAGGCGGGTTCGCAGGTTCTGGATCTGGGCCAGCACGAGGTGGCTGTGGGTGGAGGCATAGCGCGGTTTCAGCCCCCTGATCAGGCTGGCTGTTGCCATAAACCGGTTGGTGTAAGCCAGCAGCAGCAGCGAGAGGGCCGGAAAAAGTAACCCGGGGGTGGTTAAGGTTAATTCCATAAGGGGAGCTTAGGCCGAGGGTGGTGTTTATTTTATACTTTTTATAAACTCATCGTCAATGGGGTCGTCCTCGTCTTCGTCGGGGTTGTTGTGGTCGAAGTCAATGGTCTGCAGCAGGTCGAGCCCTTCCAGCATCAGGTTGTCCAGTTCGTCTTTAGAGGCTGCATCGAGGGTGCGCTCAAACAAACCCAGAATCTGCTCGCGCTGCTCGTGCACAAAAATCTCCTGGTACAGGGTATCGAAAGCGGCAATTTTTTTCTGGATGATCTTGTCGATTTCTCTTGTGCTTTTAGCCTTAACAGCCTCCTGCAGCAGCGCCAGTACTTCGGTTGCTCCCTCGTTATCGGCTAACCGAGAAAAAGCTTTTATAAAAGCAATAGCTACCCCCAGCCGCACCAGTTCAAACCGAAAGTTGAGCTCTTCTGCTGAAGTGCCTTTATGCTGCAGCCGTGTGGCTTTAAACGTTTGCTCAAATTTTTTATAAACAGCAGGTGCGCCTTCTTCAAACAGTTCGGGTACTTCTGGCGAGTAGGCAGATTCTAGCAGCAGGTCAAAGCTTCTGGCGCTCATAATGGCAATTTGGTTTAAGTAATTAATTGTGTTAGCACAAAGGTAAAGTAACTGAATGCAAAACAAGAATACCTATGCCTATAGTTTTGCCAATACTTCATATAAAGTGAAGTTAGCAACTCTGGCCGCATTTCAAAAGGCAAAAATCATCGGATATGGAAGTGTAGCCGAAAGGGGAGGAAAATGTGCTGTGTCAGTAGAGCATTAACTACTTGCTTAAACCTGATTTTAGAAACAAAAACATTTGCGGAAGCTGCAAAAGCAGAGTTAAATGGCCTGATAAACAGGGGGCTGGCAATTTTAGGTAATACCTGGCCGTTATATACACAACACATTAAAAACATCAAAAAAGACTAGATCAGGTAATCTGGTTTACTCTGCAGCAATGGGTGCAGCATAGAGTAGCCTCTTTTTCTGACCAAAGCTGCACTGTTATTAACAGAAGCCTTTTTTTAAGTACAGCAAGAGAATCGCTGGAGCTTCAATCTGAGGTTAAAGCTGTAAAACGTAAGAACTGCCATTCACCTAACAAGCTATAAAACAATGGAAAACACAAGAAAAATTCTCTTCCTCACCGGCGATTTTACCGAAGATTATGAAACCATGGTTCCTTTCCAGATGCTGGAGATGGTAGGATACGAGGTACATACAGTTTGCCCGGATAAAAAGAAAGGCGATACCGTAAAAACAGCCATCCACGATTTTGAAGGCGACCAGACCTATACTGAAAAGCCGGGCCATAATTTTCAGCTTAACTACACTTTTTCTGATGTTAATGTTAGCGATTACGATGGCCTGGTGATAGCAGGTGGCAGGGCACCAGAGTACCTGCGCCTGAACCAGAAGGTGCTGGAGATAACCCGCTACTTTATGGAACACAACAAACCGGTTGCCGCTATATGCCACGGCATACAAATTTTAACAGCAGCTCGTGTGGTAACCGGCCGGAAATTAACTGCATACCCCGCAGTAGGCCCTGAAGTAGAACTAGCCGGTGGTACGTACATGGACGTGCCTGCTACAGATGCTGTGGTAGATGGTAACCTGGTTACTTCGCCTGCCTGGCCTGGCCATGCCAAATTTATAAGAGAATTTCTACAAGTGTTGGGCGCAAAAATTGAGATAGGCCAAAATGCAACAGCAGAAGCAACTGTTTAATTTAATTTAACAGGCAGAAGCCGGCAAGTAGCTACTTATTTGCTGGCTTCTGCTTTATCTCAAGGTCGCTTATTTATTCTTCCACTTTACCGGCCAGAGCTGCCGTTACCGCAGGTGCCGCATAATAGCATACGGGAATGGTGCCCACCATGCCGTTTTTACATCGGCTGCTTTTAAGCCTTTGTTTACCCAGCTGTTGCAGTTTTTAGTAGCATAGAATTTACCATGCGCTTCGTAAAAGTTATCGTGGCCACTGTAGCCGCTACCTTCTATTAACACATACTCTCCATTTTGCTGCTGAAACGAACTATCGATAAACTCTATGAGTTGCTGGTACTGCGCCAGCGTGAGCAGCACTGGGCGTTGGCGGTCGTTTGTGGCGAGGCTGCTGCGGATGTACTCTACATGCATAGCGGTGCGGGTGGGCCAGAGGGCAGAAGTTAGGGCCACATTCAGCTTCAGGTCGCTCCATTCAGGTGTTTCCATGTAGAAGCGGCGGTCGCCCCAACCAAAGCCGATGTGCGTAAAAGTGCTATCGGTTGTAGCAAAGTCTTGCAGCGGCAGCTTCTGTCGCCAATCGCGGAGAGGCGTTACCACAGGCAGCACCAGGTCGGTGTGCACCCCATTCGACGTAACAAAAATCCGGATGGTGCTTTCTGGTGTTTGGGCAAAGCTGCGGTTTACAGGGAAGCTGCTGAGCAGAAAACCCAGCACAAAAAACAGCGTCACCAACAGCAACACGCCTGCCGCTACTTTGGCCAGGAACATCAGTAATTTTTTGAAAAATAGAGTCATGTCTTTAAAAGCACATCTGTTCCTGGTTTTTAGTTCAACAGCGTATGCTCTGGCTTCAGATAAAAATACTAAAAAGCAGTACGATGGCAATGCCAGGCAGGCTCAGAAAAGGTACTGATACATGTTGCGCAAGCTTCACTTTTGTTTTCGGTTCCTCAGCTAAACAGGCTATATCAGGAGCATTTTACTTAAATCTGCTAACATACCTCTTTAAAAATTGGCAGGGTCAGCAATTTTCCGCAGATTGTAGAACCAACAGTATACCTGACTAAAACACATCTAACATAACAATGACGAATACCCTGAAGCGACTTCTCGCTTTTATTGTGTTGCTGCTTGCCGTGCAGGTGGCAGTGGCCCAGCAAAAGATAAAAACTCCCGCCGAATTTTTAGGTTATAAGCTAGGAGAGCAGTTCTCTTTTCATGCTCAGGTGGTAGACTATGTGAACTACCTGGCTGCCCAGGCACCAAACCGGCTGAAGGTGCAGGAGTACGGCAAAACCTACGAAGGTCGCCCGCTGCTGCTGGCTTATGTGGCAAACGACGAGAACCTGCAGCGGCTCGAGCAGATACGGGAAAACAACCTGCGCCAGGCAGGTGTGCTGCCAGGGCAGGTGCAGGGCAACCAACCCTCTATTGTGTGGCTCAGCTACAATGTGCACGGCAACGAGTCTGTGTCGAGCGAGGCGGTGCTGCAGGTGCTCTACGACCTTGTAAACCCCGACAACGCCCAGATAAAGGAGTGGCTGCAAAACACGGTGCTGCTCATAGACCCCTGCGTGAACCCCGATGGCCGCGAGCGTTATGTGCAGTGGTATAAGCAGACGCAGAACCAGGGCGGAAACCCTTCGCCACATGCCTGGGAGCACTACGAGCCCTGGCCAGGCGGCAGACCCAACCATTACTATTTCGACCTGAACCGCGACTGGGCCTGGCAAACCCAGGTAGAGTCGAAGCAGCGGCTGGCGCTTTACAATGTGTGGCTGCCACAGGTGCACGCCGATTTTCATGAGATGGGAGCAGAGTCGCCTTATTATTTTTCTCCTGCTGCCAAACCGTTTCACGAGAGCATTACGCCTTTTCAGCGGGAGTTCCAGAACACCATCGGCGACTATAACCGGGCTTATTTCGATAAAAACAACTGGCTCTACTTTACCCGCGAGAATTTTGATCTGCTGTACCCCAGCTACGGCGACACCTGGCCCACTTACAACGGGGCCATTGGCATGACCTACGAGCAAGGCGGCTCCGGACGTGCCGGTCTGGCTTACAAAAAGCAGGATGGCGACACCCTTACCCTCACCGATCGCATTGCCCACCACCACGCTGCCAGCCTGGCCACCATTCAGGCAGGCTCCGAAAGAGCCGACCAGCTAAAGCAGGAGTTCCGGAAATACTACGAAAACAACCTCAAAAATCCGGCAGGCGACTACAAAGCTTTTGTGTTTAAGGCAGAAAGCGGCAGTGCCGGCAACTTACGTGAACTAACCAACTACCTCGACCGGCAGCAGATCTGGTATGGGTACGCTGGCAAAAGCAGCAAAGGCAGAGGCTTTAATTACGCAACAGGCAAAGAAGAAAGCGTACAGGTGGGGCAGCAGGACATCGTTATAAGCATGTACCAGCCAAAGTCTACACTCATTAAGGTACTTTTTGAGCCAGCCTCCAAACTGGAGGATAGCCTTACCTACGATATTACCTCCTGGGCTTTGCCGTATGCCTTTGGGGTGCAGGCTTATGCTTTGCGTAACCGCCTGGAGCCAGCCCATGGCAACGTAACTCCGGCTGAGGCTGCTCCTGTAACCATAGAAAAACCTTACGCTTACCTGGCCCGCTGGAATAGCCTGAGCGATGTAAAGTTTCTGGCCGAGCTGATGCAGGCCAAGGTAAAGGTGCGGGTGGCCGAAAAAGAGTTTGAAACCGATAAACAGCAATACGGCGCTGGCACGCTTATTATAACGCGCACCGGCAACCAGGCTGTGGCAGGCGATTTCGATGCCACGGTGCAGGCGCTTGCTAAAAAGCACCAGGTCAGCCTCAGCGCCACCACCACCGGTTTTGTAAGCAGCGGCTCCGACTTCGGCTCTTCGAACGTGCGTTACCTGAAGGCTCCGCGAGTGGCCATGATGTCGGGAGAGGGTGTGTCGGCGTATGCGTTTGGGGAGGCCTGGCACTTTTTTGAGCAGCAGATCGGGTACCCGGTAACTGTGCTCGGAACTTCTTATTTCCAGCAGGTGCCCCTGCACGAGTTCGACGTGCTTATATTGCCGGGCGGTAACTACAGTCGCGTCTTCACCGATCCGGTACTTGAGCAGGTTAAAAACTGGGTGCGTTCAGGTGGTAAACTAATTGCTTTAGAAGGAGCAGCCGCTTTTCTGGCCGATAAAAAAGACTTCAACCTGAAAAAGAAAGGAGCAGAAGATACAACAGCAGCGGCTAAATCTAAAAACGAAACCCAGAACCCATACCAGAACCTGCGCGTGTACGGCAACCGCGAACGCGAATCGCTGGCCGAAGAAGTGCAAGGCAGTATCTTCAGGGTAAACCTCGACAAAACGCACCCGCTGGCCTTTGGTTACGGCGACACCTATTACGCCCTGGTTCGCTCTTCCGATACCTTTGAGTACCTGAAAGATGGCTGGAATGTAGGCGTGTTGAAAAAAGGAAACTATGCCACCGGCTTTGTCGGCACTAAAGCGAGAACAAAGCTTCAGGATTCGCTGATTATGGGTACTCAACCTATGGGCCGCGGCCAGATAGTATACATGGCCGGCAACCCGCTTTTCAGAGGATTCTGGCAAAGTGGCAAGTTACTTTTCAGTAATGCCGTATTTCTGGTAGGGCAGTAATACTACGCACAATTAAAAATTAAAAATTAGAAATGATCGGGAATGAACTCACTTTCCATCCCTTTTTCCTGATTTGAGTTGAAGAAATAATAGTGCCTTTTGCCAATTGGTGCAGGTAAATTATTTAAATGAAAAAGCCCTTCCGAGGGCTTTTTAGCTTCCTGATGCTCAAGGGTAGGGCAGGGTTGGCAACAATTTACTTGGCAGGTAAACTACCAATTGTTACCTTAGTGAAACGTAATAAATAAGTGGTTTGTGTGAAGTCGAAAGAGACTGAAAGTAGGAAAACCTGCAGCGTTAAAATAGTCATGTAGTATTCACACACTCACTCATTTATTCATTCAAAATTAAAACGGGCTGCGGCTCCAGAAACAGAACGCTATGGCACCTCAGATTACCTTTCCGGCCCCAGCCGAATACCCAGACGCAGTAAAAGCTTACGTAGAAGCAGCCAAAGCCGAAGATATATTGGCAGGGCTGGCCGCTAGTCAGCAGTTTATTATAAACTCGATGCTGGAGCTAAAAGAGGCGCAGCTAAATTTGCGTTACCAGCCTGGTAAATGGAGCATAAAAGAAGTGCTGGTGCATGTGGCAGATACCGAGCGTATTTTTGCCTACCGCGCCCTCCGCTTCGCCCGTCACGATAAAACCCCGCTTCCCGGTTTCGACCAGGATATTTATGTGGAACCATCTAAAGCCGCAGCCAGAACCATTACGTCTATTTTAAATGAGTATGCGGCAGTGCGGCAGTCAACAATTGAGCTGTTTAAAAGTTTCGATGAAGAAGCTCTTAACCAGACCGGTCTGGCGAGTAACAACGAGATCTCGGTAAGAGCCATTGGCTACGCGATTCTGGGCCACGAAATACACCACCTGCGTATAATCCGGGAAAAGTACCTGCAGCTGCCACTAATTTAGGTGTTTGAGCATCAGGATGTAAGTTAAAGTTAACCTATGAAGCTGCCTGCACAGTAGCTACCGAAGAACCCACATGAGAAACCAAAAACTTTTTAGAATAGCCCTGGCCGTGGCCTGTTTTGTATTTGCCGGCCTAAAAGCCTATGCCATTGCACAAGGCGATTATACCTGGATCGATGTATTTTTCATGATTGCCTTTCTGGGCTTCGGCATTATGTACCTGATCGTGCTCAACAAAACAAAAAAGCCATAGCCACCACCCTTGACTAAAAATAGCCTAAAATGCTTTTGGAGGGTATTTTCATTTAAATAATTGACTGCGATCTGCTTGCTGCTACATGGCTTAATGGTTAAATTATTTGATGGTTGTTTTGGGGAGTGTTGCATTCGTAGAGGTAGAAATTTTGAATGAGAGATTGAGTGAATAACTCATAAGTTTTTTCTTAAAAACGGGTCTAGTACCTTCTATTTAGCGCTTTAAACCTAATCTCGCAGCCGATACCTAAACGGAAGACATGTGCGTAAAATGCCCTAAAAGCAAAACCTGAACTTAAAAGGACTGCTAAAGTCCAACTAAGTTCAGGTTCTCAACTTTTAGCCAAAGGTATTTAATTATACGTTTGACCGAAAAGAAGGTTTCTGTTTACTCCGCTAAAAAAGCAATAAGTTTCTGAGAATGAGGTTGTAAGATGCCTGTTTTAGCCTTGTCTTCGTAAACCACTGCTTTAAATTCAACCTTACCCACGTTTACTGTTTTGTAGGAGTTTATGCCTGACCAAAGCTGGTCGCCTGCTTTAACCTTTATTAGTTGTGTGTTGCCATCCGGAGTGGTAACAAGTAAGGTGCCGGCAGTGGCAGCATAGGCTAATTGCTCCGGGTTGCCGTGCACGGTCGCAAATTCACCTGGCTTCAGGTCTACTTCGAGTAGGCGCATAAAGTTGGTGTCGAGCAACTGAGAGAATTTTTGTGCTTCGTTTTTGGTAGCAGGAACATCCTGGCCATTTGCAGCGGAAGTAGAAACAGATAAAGACGTAGCCAACAGAGCAGCTACCATGGTAATTTTTTTCATAGTTTTATTTTTTGGAGCGGTTAATTTTCAAGTTTTATTTTGTCGGAAGAGTTGCTTTAACTCGTCTTTCTGGTGTGTGTAGAGGTGGCGTTGTAATGGGTAAGCGGTATTTGTAATTGGTTTGTATAATTCTGAAATTCAATACTATAGATGCAGTAATGCTATTAGAGGTTGCATCAGCTAAAAGAATACTAGCTAAATAATGCGAAGCGATGTGAATGCTATCTCGCTACCTTTCAGAACCGCTTTTTTTGTGTCAGCAAAGTTTTCAAGTACGCCAAGCATTAGCAGAAACAGGACCAGTAGTAAGAAAAGCATTTTCATAGTTTGGTTAATTTTAGGTTCTTCAATTTACGTGTGCTTTATAGATGTAGAAAACCAGTAAAGGGTTGCTTTATGTTCAGAAATAATTTCTACTTAATCCTGATTTCCTTATAGCATTTGCTATGCCAAGTTTGTAAATGGCTATTAATTAATGCTTTACAAAGTAATTTTGTATCTGGAGGAAAATAAATCGTCCGGAGGTGCACACTTCTGTGTTCGGTAGCGGACACAATTTAGTTAGCAATACCTATTGCTTTGGTAGCTAACTAAATTGATGGCTATCTGTGGATGGTTCAATTATAAGCAGCGGTAAATATTTTAAACTTTGATTTACAGAAAGGTATACAGCTTGGGGAGCTACCTTGCCAACTACCGCAGAGCAAAGTTTATTCTCTGGTTTATAGAGTTATCCTGGACGATGTAATGTAAATTTAGTAATTTAAAGACAACTGCACTAGTGTTTACTTTTAGAGAAAACTATGCAGCAAAAGGTAAAACCACTTACGCAAATAGTGCAGATAAACGTATGTTTAAGGGGTTATTACGTTTAGTTGCTAGTTATAGCGTATTAAATTTATGAAATTTCTTATCCTAACAAGTCTACTAACCTTATTCTCCTCTGTCGGATTTGGGCAAACAATAAAGTTGACTGACGCAGACATCAATAATAGTGGCGCTATTAAATTAGTGTTTGTTACCACAGTTGATGAAGCCCGAGAACTTGCAAAAAAGGATATTAAGAAGAACATGCCTTTTCTGTTGCTGCGAAGCGAAATAGCCCCTGTAGTATATAATACAGACAGCGCCTTTGAAAACAAATATAGTGTCTACTACTATGAAGATGGCTGCACAGGGCCAGATTATAGACTAACGGAAGAATATAACTTCGTGATTCTCGACCATCTGCAAAAGACATATGGTAAGGAATGGATGAGAAAAATAAGAACGGATGTGGTAGGTTATAAAAAGTGGAGAAGCGAGAAATAAAACAAGCTACAACCACACCCATAAGCCAGCTACGCCACCCCTGCTGGCGCGAGTTTGTAACTCGTGCCTCCATGTTTTACAAGCTCGCACTATCGTAGCAACCTTAAAAGCAGCAATGTAACTAGTTTCCAAATCATTTTAATAGAAACAGCCTTTCCCGTCTTTCTGCTCCTGCTGCTGCTTTTCCGGTCATTGAGACGCTGTAAGGTCATCTCACGCCGGGTCTACATCTACCACCACGCGCAGCCCTTTAAAATCGGGGAGGAGCTTGAGCTGGTGAATGGTATCGGCAATCATGCGTTTGGAGCTGCTGAGCTGGCCGCTCTGGCGGGGCAGCTTGATGTGGATCTCCTGCAGAAACAGATTCCGGATTTTAAAGATGTACGGCACCTCCGGCCCCAGCACCTGTTCTTTGCTGAGTTGATCGGTTAGCTCCTTTGCCAGCACAATGGCTGAGTTCTCAGCGGTGCGCTCGTCTTCGTGCTTTACTGTAATTTTGATCATACGCACAAAAGGTGGGAAATTAAAGCGCATCCGCTCCTCAATCTCATGCTCGTATAAGGCTAAGTAATCGTTGTTGCGCACCTTCCTGAAGATGGACTGCAGTGGGTCACGCGTCTGAATAATAACGGTGCCGTGCTTGCCTTTGCGGCCCGCCCTGCCGCTTACCTGCACAAACAGCTGGTACGCCCGCTCATGCGCCCGGAAGTCAGGGAAGTTAATAATGGTATCGGCATTCAGGATACCTACTAAGCTCACGTTTTCGAAATCGAGGCCTTTGGTTACCATTTGCGTACCGACTAATATGTTGGTGCGGCCGCTCTCAAAGTCAGCGATAATCTGCTGGTAACTGTTCTTCTTCTTGGTCGTGTCCAGGTCCATGCGCTGCACCTCGGCATTGGGCAGCATCAGTTTCAGTTCGTCCTCTACTTTTTCAGTGCCGAAACCCATGCTTTTGAGGGTGGTGGCACCGCAGGCGGGGCAGTCGGAGGGCATGCGCTCGTGGTAGCCGCAGTAGTGGCAGCGTAGTTCCTGGTTGTATTTGTGGTACGATAGGCTAACGGCGCAATGCTTGCACTTCGGAATCCAGGAGCACTCGTCGCAGGCAATAAAGGGCGCATAGCCACGGCGGTTCTGAAACAGGATGACTTGCTCCTGCCGGTGCAGCCGGGCTTCAATTTCGTTTATCAGTTTTGCCGAGAAATGGCTGTGCATTTTTTTTCGCTTCTGTTCGTCGCGCGTGTTCACCAGCTCAATATCCGGCATTTGGGCCGCACCGAAGCGTTTGGTCATGCTAACCAGACCCCAGCGGCCGGTCTTGCAGTTATGGTAGGTTTCTACAGAAGGCGTAGCAGAGCCCAGGAGCGTTTTAGCACCTTGCAGGTGTGCCATCATCAGGGCCGTTTCGCGGGCATTGTAGCGCGGGGCCGGGTCGTATTGCTTATACGATGGCTCGTGCTCCTCATCTATTATAACCAGCGAGAGGTTATGGAAGGGCAGGAAAATAGACGAGCGTACGCCTACCACCACCTGGAACTTTCCCGACAGAATGCCTTGCCACACTTCCGCTCGCTCGTTATCTGAGAATTTTGAATGGTACACACCCAGTTGGTCGCCAAATACTTTCATCAGGCGGGTTACGATCTGAGCCGTCAGGGCAATTTCGGGGAGCAGGTACAGCACCTGGCCGCCACCTTCGAGGGCATGTTTTATTAGGTCGATGTATACTTCAGTTTTGCCGCTGCCGGTTACGCCATGCAGCAGCACCGTGTCTTTCTGCTTGAAGAGACCCAGAATCTCCTCGCGCGCCTCCGCCTGGTGCTCCGATAAAGCCATGGGCATTTGCATGGCACCAAAGTCTGTCGGGAACCGCGACACAATCTGGTCGAATTGCTCCAGCACGCCCTTCCGTATCAGGCTCGTAATGGCCGACTGCGAGAGATGCGGGTTACCGGTCAGTACGTTTTTCTCCAGGCCCCTGATGTTCAGGTTTTTGTCTTGGTGCACGGGCACCTTCTGCAGGTAGTTCAGCAGTATGTCGAGTTGTTTAGGCTTGGGAGTTAGCTGTGCAAAAAGCTCCTCCAGCATAGCCTCCTCCTGCACGAAATGCTCCGAAAGCCGCACCTTCTTCACCACCTTGGGAGAGTATTTGTCGCTTACCTGCTCAAAAATAATAATAGCTTCTTTCTGGATAAGCGACTTAATGTACTTGTGGTAATTTTTGAGCTGCAGCAGGTTGCCTACTTCGGTAAACGTGAGGGCTTGGTTTTGCTGTAGGGCGTAAATTATCTTAACCTCCTGTGTTGCCAGCGGAATGTCGTCTTCTTCGGGTTCATAGCTCGGGTGCAGCTGCAGCCTCGATTCGCTGCTGAGTTTGAGGGCCGATGGTAATGCTGCATTTATAACTTCACCGAGCGTACACATGTAGTAGTCGGCGATCCATTTAAACAGCTTTAATTGTGGTGCTGTTACAATGGGTTTGTCGTCGAGCACATCGAGCACGTACTTGGCCTGGTAATCAGCGGGAGCATTTTCATGAATATCGGCCACAATGCAACTAAGCACTTTTTTGGCACCAAACTGAACAATAACCCGCACTCCCACCAGCACCTCGTCATTCATCTCGAAGGGGATGCGGTAGGTGTAGAGCTTGGGCAGCGGCAGCGGCAGTATTACATCTGCAAACAGCGTAACACGGTCTACGGCTGGCTCCGGCGGAAAATTAAAGTTCAGTAGTTCTGACAAGGGTGCTGCAAAAGATTAATACTACTAGCAAAGGTCGGAAAAAAATGTGAATTGCTACAGGAGGAATGTGCGCTGCAGGCTAAGCCGTTTCTCTAACAGGCCAAGGTATGTTGCAGAGGCAATTATTCAAATGAAATTGGCCTTCCAAAGCTTTTTACGCGAAAATCGGTCAAGGGCTTTTGTGGTCTGCAGCAGGATTTATTGGCACTTGAGATGAACTGATTTTAGCTGTCCTGGCTACTCTGAAATAAATCCTTTTTAGAGTAGCCAGGATTTAGTGGGAAGATGTTAAATACTGAAATAACTCACGCGAAAGTATTCAACCATTTAACATTTCAGCCATTTAGCAATCAACAGCCAGCAGCCAATTATTCCAATCAAAACAGCCTTCCAAAGCCTAAAAGGCTATTTTGATGTCAAGGGTTTAGAGGTCAGGAAACTTCTTTTGATCTTTTTGGTGGTTTTTTAATTGCTCTAATGCCTCGGCTACTGTGTACACCGGCAGCTGGCAGGTTTTGTTGTAGCAGACGTAAATAGTGGTATCACCGTTAACTGGAACTTTGTCATGGAGCAGGGCCAACTGGCTTTGGTTTTGTGTACCCAGCAGCAGCATGTTCGGCAAGAAAAACAGGCTGAGTTCGGCGCGTTTGGCGGCGGCTTTTTCGCCTACTATGGCTACTTCGGCAGTTGGCTTTAATTTATAGAAATAAAGGCTGGCCCAGTTGCTCATGTGCGATGGCTCTTTTATGACCAGGTCTTTCACCTTACTGAGCATGTCGTTCGAGAGCTGCTGGTAATGCTCCTCATCGAAGTAAAGGCCCAGAAAGTGCAGGTTGGTAGCCATAACCGAGTTAGAGGCAGGCACTACATTATCGGTAATTTCTTTTTTGCGGGCTATCAGTTTTTCGGAGCTATTGTCGGTAAAGAAGAACAGCTTTTCCTGCTCATCGTAGAAGTGGGTCAGGGTGTAATCTGCCAGGGTTTTGGCCTGTTGCAGCCATTTCTCCTCAAAGGTTATCTCATACACCCTGATCAGGGCCTGAATCAGCAGCGCATAATCTTCCAGAAAGCCATCGATGGTTGGTTTGCCGGCTTTGTAGTTGTGGTAGAGCTTTCCGTTTACCAGCATCTGCTTCACCAGGAACTCAGCGTTTTGAAGGGTGAGCGTTAATAGCTGCTTCTCACCAAAAACATAAAAAGCATCGGCCAGTCCTTTCAGCATCAGGGCGTTCCAGGAGAGGAGGATTTTGTCGTCGAGGCCGGGGCGGATGCGCTGCGCCCGTGCTTCCATCAGTTTTTCTTTCCAGCCGGCTTTCATCTCCTGCAGTACCTCCATGGCCAGTTGGTTTTCCTGTACAAACTTCTCGTCGCTGATGCGGCGGTTCAGGATGTTACGGCCATGCTCAAAATTTCCGGCAGCCGTTACATGGTAATACTTCGAGAACAAGGGTTCTTCCTCTTCCAGCAACTCCTGCAGCTCTGCTTTGGTAAACGTATAAAACTTGCCTTCTTCGCCCTCGCTGTCGGCGTCTAACGAAGAGTAAAAACCACCTTCGGGGCTCATTAGCTCGCGTTCCACAAAAGCGATGGTCTCCATTACCACCCCCTTGTACAGCGGCTCTTTTGTAACCTGGTAGGCCTGGGCATAGAGGCTCACCAGCTGCCCGTTGTCGTAAAGCATTTTCTCGAAGTGTGGCACCAGCCATTCGGCATCTACCGAGTAGCGCGAAAAGCCTCCGCCCATCTGGTCGTAGATGCCGCCATAAGCCATTTCGCGGAGGGTCAGGTTGAGCTGGTTCAGGGCGGTTTGGTCGTGGGTGTGGCTGTAGTAACGCAGCAGGAACAGGTACGTACTTGGCATCGGGAATTTAGGCGCCTGGCCCAGGCCACCCAGCTTTTTGTCGAAACGGGTGCTCAGGTTATAGCCCATCAGCCTGAAATCTTCTTCGCGCACATGAAAGTTGCTTTCCTGAAGTCCGTATTTTGCAAGTTCACTTGCGTTCAGGTGGCTGGCAAACTGCTCTGCCGACTTGTCGAGCTCCTGCCTGCTTTTTTTGTAGGCATCGGCTACATTTTGCAACAAACCCAGCCATTGCTGCGCCGGAAAGTAAGTGCCGCCGTAAAACGGCTTTGCCTCCGGATTCAGAAATACGTTCAGGGGCCAGCCACCTTGTACCCCCATGGCATGAAGGGCATCCATGTAAATGGCATCTACATCAGGGCGCTCTTCGCGGTCTACTTTTATACAGATAAAGTGCTCGTTCATAGCAGCCGCAATGTTCTCCTGCTCAAACGACTGATGCTCCATTACATGGCACCAGTGGCAGGCAGCATACCCGATACTCACAATAATCGGCTTGTCTAATTCTTTAGCTTTTTGCAGGGCTTCTTCGCCCCAGGGGTACCAGTCTACGGGGTTATAGGCGTGCTGCAACAGGTAGGGGCTGCTTTCGTGAATGAGGCGGTTTGCTTTCTTCTCTTCTGACATAGTTTTTTCTGCTGTGTGCTGTTCCGGGTTCTGTTTTGTACGGACCTGAAGGGTAAAGGTAACAGGCGATCTTCAGCTGGCGCTGGTATGCAGCAGGCTTACAGGAGTTGCGCCTGTAGCTGTGCGGCTTCTGCGGAGCAGTTAAGGTGGTGTTTCTGCTCCAGCTGCCGTAGCTGCTGCAAAGTGGCCTTCAGGAACTGCTGGTGTGCAGCCGATACCGGATGAAAAGCTTTGTGGGCCAGGGCTCGTTTTATCTTCTCCCACTCCGGCAGAAACGCCTGGAAACCCTCATCGAAATAAGCTGAGACGAATTTCTGCCAGATGTAATCTTCGGCCATATCAGTAGGGTGCACCAGGTCAGACTTGTAAAACCTGTAGTCTCGCAAATCATCGAGCATGATCTCGTAAGCCGGGAAGTACTGCACCTGCTCGTGCGCCTCTGTTAGCTGATGCGTAGCCAGCCGCAGAATAGCTTTGCTCACGCTGTTGATCTCCAGGGTCTCTTTGGTGTGGCGCACCGGGCTCACCGTTAAAAGTAGTTGTAGAGTAGGGTTCAGCTGCTGCAGGCGTGGCAGCATCTGGTTAAAAGCATCAGTTATTTCGGAGGGGTTGAGCAGCAGCCGGGTAAACTGCCTGGCCGGGAGCTTGTGGCAGTTGGCCACTACTGCCCCGGTGGCGGTAAGGCGGTAGCTCACGGCGGTTCCCCAGGTCATAATCAGCAGCGAAGCTCTTTGGAGTTGATCGTGTGTTTCCTGTAGTTTTTGTTCAATGATGTGCAGCAATTCTTCTTTAGAAGGAGAGGAGAGCGCAGAGTGCAGGTCGTAGGCGTACCAGACACCATTGTGCTGCACCAGGTGCTGCTCAAAATCATAGGTTTTGCCACAGGCTATTTCCAGCAACAGGCACGCCGATAGCGGGTTAAAGATAGTGCCAAAAGGGTTTACCAGTGCCGGTACTTTGTTTTGAAGCAGCTTTTGGCCAATTACTTCAGCAAAACACGAGCCGATGGTCACAACTTCTGACTGGTGGGGCAGGTTGAGCTGCGATGCTTTAATCGAAACTTCGGTGCGGAACATCATACAGGAAAGATATCATAAACAGATCAGGCTGACAAATTTGCCAGCCTGATCTGTTATACTAAAATATGTAAAGCCTGGAGTTACTTTTTTCTGGCAGGTGCTTTTTTAGTTGCTTCTCCTTTTACCGGGAAACCACGCTTACGCATAAGTGCTTCCACTTTCGGGTCGCGGCCACGGAAGGCACGGTAACCTTCGGCCGGATCGATGGTGTTGCCTACCGAGAAAATATGCTGCTGCAGACGCTTGGCTACGGCTTTGTCGTAAGGGCCACTGCCTTCTGTAAAGGCTCCGTAAGCATCGGCCGTCAGTACATCAGACCAAAGGTAGCTGTAGTAGCCGGCCGAGTAGCCATCGCTGGAGAACACGTGCATGAACTGTGGCGTGCGGTGGCGCATCACAATTTCAGAAGGCATACCCAGCGCAGCTAGTGTTTCGCGCTCAAAAGCATCGGCATCAATTTTCTGATCTCCGGCCAGGTGAAGTTTCATGTCGATAAGGGCACTCGATAAATACTCAGTCGTTTCGAAACCTTCGTTAAAGGTAGAAGCTTTTTCTATGCGGTCCACGAGGTTCTGCGGAATCGGCTTGCCTGTTTGGTAATGTACGGCAAAGCGTTGCAGTACCTCCGGCGTAGAGAGCCAATGCTCCAGCAACTGCGACGGGAATTCTACATAGTCGCGCACCACGGCAGTACCCGATAACGACGGGTAGGTTACGTTAGAGGAAAGACCATGCAGGGCATGACCGAACTCGTGGAACAGGGTGTTAGCATCGTCCCAGGAGATAAGCACAGGCTCGCCTTCTTTGCCTTTCACGAAGTTCGAGTTGTTCGATACAATGGTGGCGGTGTTGCCATCCAGCCTGTGCTGGCGGCGGTAGGCGTTCATCCAGGCACCGGAGCGCTTGCCGGCGCGGGCATACGGGTCGAAGTACCACAGGCCGATATGCTGGCCGGTGATTTTGTTCTTCACTTCCCATACGCGCACATCGGGGTGGTAAACCGGTACATCTGTAACGGGAGTGAAGTCGAAATCGAAAAGCTCGCCTGCTACCCAGAACATGCCTTCGCGCAGCTTCTCCAGTTGCAGATATTCTTTTACCTCGTTCTGGTCGAGGTCGTATCGCGCTTTTCGTACCTTTTCGGCGTAGTAGCGGTAATCCCAGGGCTCAATTTTTATGTTGGCTCCTTCTTTTTTTGCTAATGCCTGCATATCGGCTACTTCTTCGCGCACACGGGCAATGGCAGGTGTCCAAACGGCTTCCATCAGTTCTAAAGCGCGTTCCGGCGTTTTGGCCATGGTGTTCTCAAGGCGCCAGTGCGCGTGTGTTTTGTAGCCTAATAACTTGGCACGTTCCGCCCTTAATCTTAGAATTTCTGAAATGATGGCGTTATTGTCGTGTTCACCACCATTGTCGCCCCGGTCAACAAACATTTTCCAGGCCTTTTCGCGCAGATCACGACGATCGGAGTAAGTCAGGAAGGGATCGATGGAGGAGCGGGTGTTGGTGATAACGTAAGAGGCCTTGCTGTTTTTGGTTTTAGCTGCCCCTGCAGCCGCTTCTCGCAGCGAGGCTGGCAAACCAGCCAGGTCGGCATCGTTCTGCAGTTCCAGCACATAATCTGTTTCGTCGGCCAGCACGTTCTGGCTGAAGTTGGTGAAAAGGCCTGCCAGCTCCTGATTTATTGCCGATAGGCGCTCTTTGGCCTGAGCATCGAGCCGGGCACCTGAGCGTACAAAGTTGTTGTAGTAGTTCCAGGTAAGCCGCTGCTGCTCTGCACTAAGTTGTGCTTTGTCAGGGGAATTATAAACTGCCTCGATGCGTTTGAACAGGGCTTCGTTTTGCGTTATTTTATCAGAGTAAGCAGAAAGTTTAGGGGCCATCTCTCTTTCAATTACCTGAAATTCGGGGCCGTTCATGTTAGAGCTCCAGATGCCGTAGATGGTGCGCACGCGGTTCATGGCCTGACCAGCCCGTTCCAGAGCCGCTATGGTGTTCTCGAAGTTAGGAGCAGCCGGGTCAGCAGCAATGTTGTCAATTTCGGCCAGGTTTTCGGCCATAGCTGTTTCCAGAGCTGGCTTAAACAGGCTAATCTGCACGTGGTCGAAAGGTGGTACACCGCCATAAGGTCCGGCCCAGTCGGCTACTAGTAGGTTCTGTACTGCTGGAGCCGTTGTGTCAGTAACAGCAGTTGTGCTGGTGTCGGGGGTGGTCTGTGTCGATTTGTTCACGCAGTTTGTTGTTGCCAAAATAGTAAAGGCGGGGACTGCAAGCAGTGCGCCATAACGAACAATAGATTTTCGCATAGGTAGTTTTTCCGAAGTTAGGTTTAGGTAGTAGTACGTGTTTTGCTTCATTTCAAAGATACTACAATCTCATGAGGCAGGCAATTCAGAATTATTCTAATGAAATAAGCCTCCGGAAGGTTTTTAAGCTAAATATGCTCAAGGGTTTAACCAGCATGTTCAAGCGGAAGCTACTTATCTCATGCTCCTTTGAAGCAGAGTTGCTGCAGCCTCTCCGAAAGATCGTTCTGATCTGCCGGTTCGAATGCTCTGATCAGCATGAACAAATGATATAGCACACTTTCATGTGTAGAAATCAACCATTTAACAATTAAGCCATTTAACAATTAACAATCAGCAACCAACAATCAGCGATCAACAACCAAATTATTCCAATCAAAAAGCCCTTCAGAAGATTTTTTGCCTGTTTTGGGTCAAGGGTCGGCAAGCGTGCTTTATGGGGTAGGGGCATAAAAAAAGCGTTCTGCCTTGTTGGGCAGAACGCTTTTTTAAAATGATTGCTATAACTTAGGCAGCCACTACGTTGAAACGTACCTGGTGCTTTACTTCTTTGTGTAAGATAAGTGTAGCAGTGTACTCACCAGCTGTTTTCACTTCCTGATCGAAAGAGATACGCTTACGGTCTACGTCAAAGCCTTTTGCTTTAAGGGCATCAGACACTTGAAGTGTTGTAACAGAACCGAAGATTTTGCCGGTCTCACCAACTTTAGCCGGTATTTCAAGCATTACTTCACCGATGCTGTTAGCCAGTTCCTGCGCGTCGTTCTTAATTTTATCAGCTTTGTGAGCAGCCTGACGGATGTTCTCAGCTACTACTTTTTTGTTAGATGTGTTGGCAAGAACAGCCAGCCCTTGCGGGATCAGGAAGTTACGGCCAAAACCAGGCTTCACAGATACGATATCGTTCTTGAAACCTACGCCTTTCACGTCATCTTTTAATATAATTTCCATTGCTCAGTTCCTCCTTATTTTAAAGAATCAGTTACATAAGGCAAAATAGCAAGGTGTCTTGCTCTTGCAACCGCCTGCGATACTTTGCGCTGAAATTTCAGGCTTGTACCTGTTAATCTTCTAGGAAGGATTTTACCTTGCTCGTTTACAAATTTAAGTAAAAAGTTACCGTCTTTGTAATCGATGTATTTAATACCGCTTTTTTTGAATCGGCAGTATTTCTGGCGGTTCTCCTGCTTGTGTACTTTCTCGTTAACTAAGCTCATGATGCTTTAACCTCCTCTTTTTTAGCTTGTGACTTAAATTCGCCTTTTCTTCTGCGCTCGTTGTAAGCAAGAGCATGCTTATCAAGGGCAGTAGTTAAGAAGCGAACAACTTTTTCATCACGGCGATAAGCCAGCTCAAGTGCATCTACAACAGTAGTAGGAGCAGCAAACTCGATGAGGTGGTAAAAGCCTGTCGATTTTTTCTGGATTGGATAAGCCAGTTTACGCAGACCCCAGTTCTCTTCGTGGATAATGTCGGCGCTATTTTCCTTAAGCACCTGTCTGAACTTCTCGACCGTTTCTTGCATCTGCACCTCGTTCAGCAACGGGGTCAGGATGAAGATCGTTTCGTAATTTTTTAATTCCATTTGTGTATGAGAATTTTTTGAATTTAGCCTGCAAATTTAGGACTTATATTTTTGTATTACAAGCACTTTCTATAACCGAACTAAAATTATTGACATCAACTCTCCAAAATTCTCTGGTAGCAGCAAATCTACAACCTGGTTTCAGAGGTAGCAGAAACGGCATACACCTTAATATATAGGTAACGTTTCATTTGTAAAAATTTCGGCGCAAAAGTCTAAGCTTAACATTGCAGCTAATGATGAATTGAGGTGGAAAAAAATCAAGAGCATAAGAAAAGTGCAATTTTCTAAACGGCTTCATCAGAATATAATTTATGGGTCGGCCTGATAATTTGTGCAAATATGATTTATGTTGGTTTTTTAAAAGAGAGATATCAGGATTGATAACTGTTATTTAGAATTAATATAAATAAATAAGGGTGTAAGGTATTTATAAAAAGAATATTAAAGGAGAAATGATATCGGGCACAATAACCGAAAAGTAGGGGAAAAATACAGTTATTTATATTTGATTAATGGAATTCGCATAGTAGATTTGTGCCCATAAGTATTTTCACCATCTACTAAACAAGTTATCTTGGCTATGATTAGCTGTATACTTAAAGCAAAAACCAAATTTCTTATTGCCTTTTTATTTGCCGTTACCGTTTCTTTCGGTGCGTGGGCTCAGGCTAGCGACCAGGCAGATATAGCTACTAAGGGGGTAGAGCCCGGAGCTGTGGCAACTGCATCTGATGCCGGCGCTGCTGGCGATCCTGCTGTCATCAGCGCAGGCCAGTCTCTTTTCAAAAACAACTGTGCGGCTTGTCACTCTGCCGGAGGCGATGTTGTAGTTGGCCCTGGTTTGCAGGGCATGAGTCAGCGACACAGCGAATCATGGTTAATTAAGTGGATCAGAAACTCCCAGGCGCTTATTCAGTCTGGCGATGCGCAGGCTGTTGCTGTGTATGAGCAGTACAACAAGCAGGCCATGCCTTCTTTTGCCTTCTCTGATGACGAGATCAAGTCTATCATAACTTATATTGAGTCTGGTGTAGATGCCGCTCCTGCAGGTGGTACTGATGCTGCCGTGGCAGATGGAACGCAGCCAGTAGGCGACCAGGCCATTGGCGCCATTGGTGGATACCTCGATATTATTCTGGTTGTGCTTATTGTAGTGCTTATTGTGCTGGTAGTAACCCTATTGCTGATTTCTTCTATTCTGAAGAACTACCTGAACAAGAACAAGAAACTTGATGAGTACGACGACGAAATAGTTAACCAGCGTTTCGACCTCTCTAAAGTTTATAAATCCAGTGCCGTTCGTACTATTGTAGCTCTGATCTTTGTGGTGGTGTTAATCGACCTGGGGCTTGATAAGATGATGGGTATCGGTATTCAGCAAGGATACCAGCCACGTCAGCCAATCGCCTTCTCGCACGCCCTGCACGCCGGTGAGCACGAGATTAACTGTAACTACTGCCACACAACCGTGTACGAAAGCAAGAGTGCCAGTATTCCTTCTGCCAACATCTGTATGAACTGCCACAGCCAGATTAAAACAGAGTCGCAGGAGATTCAGAAAATTTACCGCGCACTGGAGCGCAACAAGCCAATTGAATGGGTGCGCATTCATAACCTACCTGATCTTGCCTACTTTAACCACGCACAGCACACACAAGTGGCTGGCGTAGAGTGCCAGACTTGCCACGGACCTATACAGGAAATGGAAGTGGTATACCAATACTCTCCATTAACCATGGGCTGGTGTATCGACTGTCACCGCGAAACTCCTCTGAATACAAAAGGTAACGGCTATTACGACAACCTGGTGAAGCTGCACGAAGCATCATCTAAGGGAGCTTTCACAGTGGCGTCTAATGGTGGTACAGAATGTTCTAAGTGTCACTATTAATCAAATTCATCTAATTATATAAGTATCCGAGTTCTCTAGATATATTATGCAAGACAGAATTAAATACTGGAAAGGAATTGAGGAGTTAGAAAATACTCCGGAGTTCGCCAAGCATGCTCATAATGAGTTTCCAGAATTCCTGCCGTTAAATGAAACCCCAGCAGACAGCAAGTCTTCGCAGGTTAGTGCCCCAAGAAGAGATTTCTTAAAGCTTCTTGGCTTTGGTCTGGCTGCAGCCACTCTGGCTTCTTGTGAGGCGCCTGTTAGAAAAGCGATCCCTTACCTGAACAAGCCGGTTGATGTAGAACCAGGTGTTGCCAACTGGTACGCCTCTACCTATTTCTCACACGGAGACTACAACAGCGTCCTGATTAAGACCCGCGAAGGCCGGCCAATTAAGATCGAGCCGAACCCGATGTCTTCTATTACGCCACTGGGTACAAGCCCAAGAGCGCAGGGTTCTGTTTTAAATGTGTATGATAACAACAGACTTCGCCACCCGCTTATAAAAGGCAAAGAAGCCAAGTGGGAGCAGGTAGACCGTGATATCACGTCACGTCTTTCTGGCATCAACGGCAAAGTTGTGCTGGTGTCTTCTACCGTAGCCAGCCCTTCTACAAAACAATTGATTGATGAGTTCGGATCGCGCTTCGGAAGCTTTGAGCACGTAACTTACGATGCCAATTCTGCTTCTGCTCTGCTTGCCGCGAATGGTGGTACCATTCCAGGCTACGACTTCAGCAAAGCTAATATTATAGTAAGCGTTGGTGCCGATTTCCTGGGTTCCTGGATCGCCCCAACTCCTTTTGCAAAACAATACATCCAGAACCGTAAGATCACCAAAGAGAGTGCGGTGATGTCGCGTCATTACCAGTTCGAGACGATTCTTTCTCTTACTGGTGCTAACGCGGATGTACGTGTGCCTATCAAGCCATCGCAGGAAGCTGCGCTTGTAGCGGCTCTTTATAACAGCATCTCCGGCCAGGGTGGAAGCGCTCCTGCAAATGTAGACAGCAAGGCTTTTGCTGCTGCTGTTAGAGATCTGAATGCCAACAAAGGCAAGGCGCTAGTGGTGTCTGGCTCAAACGACCCAGGTGTTCAAACCATGGTAACTGCTCTTAACGAAGCCTTAGGTGCTGGCGGTACTACCATCGATACAGCTGCTCCTTACTTTGTAAAGCAGGGTAACGATGCGCAAATGCTTCGTTTTATCGAAGATATGAATGCCGGAACAATCGGTGCCGTGTTCTTCTACAATGCAAACCCTGCCTACGATCATCCGCTTGCAGACAGAGTAGCCTCCGGATTAACTAAAGTTGGTCTGAAGGTATCTTTTGCAGAGCGCGTAGACGAAACAGCTTTATTAGCTGATGTTGTAGCTCCAGACAGCAATTACCTGGAGTCGTGGAATGATTACGAGCCGAAAAGAGGTTTCCTAAGCTTAGCTCAACCTGTAATCAGCCCGATATTTAAGACTCGCCAGATGCAGGACAGCCTGCTTACCTGGAGTGGCAGTACAACAACTTACTACGACTATATCAGAAATAACTGGAGAAAAGTAGCTTCAGGTGATTTCAATACCTTCTGGGATAAAGCAGTGCATGATGGTGTGCTGGAGACAGGTGCTACCATGCTCCGCGTAAACACCACTGCCAATACTATAACAGCCGCTGCTGCCGCAAGTGCTGCTGGCAGTAGAGCAGCCGGAAACGGAATAGAAGCTGTTGTATACGAAAAAGTACAAATTGGCCCTGGCTACGAAGTAAACAACCCTTACCTGCAGGAAGCTGGTGATCCTATCACTAAATCGACCTGGGGTAATTATGTAACCATGCCTCGTTTAATGGCCGAGGAAATGAAAGTGGTACAGGGAGATGTGCTGAGAATCACGACTGCTAATGGTAAGACTATAGAAGCTCCTGCACTTGTTCAGCCAGGGCAGGCACCAGGAACCGTTGGTCTTGCGATGGGTTATGGCCGCGATCTGGAGTCTATGCCGGTTGTAAGAGGCTTAGGTGCTAATGCCTTCCCGATCACAACGGTTGCTAACAATGCGGTAAGCTACAGCAGCGTGGTGAAAATTGAGAAGACAGACGCTACTTCTCCAATTGCGCAAATGCAGACACACCACACGATCATGGACCGTTTGGTAGTGCAGGAGAATACGCTGGCAAACTATCAGGCCGATCCTAAGAAAGTAACAACGTACATCCGCCTGACTACACATGATGGCCCTGTTAAACCAGCTACTGTTTCGCTTTGGGATGATTACGAATACAAGAACCACCACTGGGGAATGGTCATTGACCTTAATTCCTGTATTGGTTGCGGTGCTTGTACCCTGAGCTGCAATATTGAGAACAACATTCCGGTAGTAGGTAAAGCAGAAGTAATCAACCGCCGAGAGATGCACTGGATGCGCATTGACAGGTATTACAGCGCGAAGGAGCACGAGGAGAAAGATTACGCAGAGATGGAGCATCCGGCTGATAACCCTTCAGTTATCTTCCAGCCGATGATGTGTCAGCACTGCAACCATGCTCCATGTGAAACAGTTTGCCCGGTTGCCGCTACCATGCACAGCTCTGAAGGTATCAACCAGATGGCTTATAACCGTTGCGTAGGTACTCGTTACTGTGCAAATAACTGCCCTTACAAAGTGCGTCGTTTTAACTGGTTTGCTTACGCCAACAACGATAAATTCGACTACAACATGAACAACGACCTCGGTAAGATGGTGTTGAACCCAGATGTGGTGGTTCGTTCAAGAGGTGTAATGGAGAAATGCTCTTTCTGTGTGCAGCGTGTTCAGCTTGGTAAGCTTGAGGCGAAACGTGAGAACAGAAGACCAAAAGACGGTGAAATCGTTTCTGCTTGCGCGCAGTCCTGCCCAACTGATGCGATCATCTTTGGTGATATGCTGGATCCTGAAAGCCGAATTTCGCAAGTGTTGGCCAAAGAAGAAGGCGAGCGTGCTTTCCAGGTACTGGAAGAAATCAACGTTCAGCCAAACGTTACTTACCTGACTAAAATTAGAAACTTAGCTTAAAATAAATTTAGATAGCGTTATGCAGCATGTATCTCCGATAAGAGAGCCTCTTGTAACGGGGGGGAAAACATACCACGACATCACTGAAGATGTCTGCAGACAGGTAGAGGCAAGACCCAACATGCGTTGGGCCATTGCCCTGGCTGTTGCCCTGGTAGGTTTTGCTATTTTTTGTTACTCTGTTTACCGCACCCTTTGGTATGGTATAGGGGAGTGGGGCCTTAACAAAACAGTAGGTTGGGCCTGGGATATCACCAACTTCGTATGGTGGGTAGGTATTGGTCACGCCGGTACACTTATCTCAGCTATCCTTTTGCTGTTCCGCCAGAAGTGGAGAACTTCTATTAACCGTGCCGCTGAGGCGATGACCATTTTCGCGGTAATATGCGCGGCCATGTTCCCGGTACTGCACATGGGCCGCCCCTGGATGGCCTTATGGGTACTTCCTCTTCCCAACACATACGGTTCGCTTTGGGTTAACTTTAACTCACCGCTACTTTGGGATGTGTTCGCGATCTCCACATACTTCTCAGTATCACTGGTTTTCTGGTACATCGGTCTGATTCCTGACTTTGCTACCATCCGCGACCGTGCTACAGGGCCAATAGCAAGACGAGCTTATGCTGTTCTTTCTTTCGGCTGGACTGGTTCAGCAAAAGCCTGGTCACGTTATGAAACAGTTTCCCTGATTCTGGCTGGTTTAGCTACACCGCTTGTACTTTCTGTACACACCATCGTATCTTTTGACTTTGCAACATCTGTAATTCCAGGCTGGCACACCACTATCTTCCCGCCATACTTTGTGGCAGGTGCGATTTTCTCAGGTTTTGCCATGGTGTTAACCCTGATGATTATTACCCGAAAGGTATTTAAGCTGGAAGATTATATTACCCTGGAGCACATCGAATCGATGAACAAGGTAATTATTCTGACAGGTTCTATTGTAGGTGTAGCCTATATCACAGAGTTCTTTATTGCCTGGTATTCACAGGTAGAGTACGAACAGTATGCCTTCATTAACCGTGCAACAGGTCCTTACTGGTGGGCTTACTGGTCTATGATGACCTGTAACGTAATCACGCCGCAGCTATTCTGGTTCAGAAGCATCCGCAGAAGCCTGACAGCTACGTTCATCATCACGATCTTCGTAAACATCGGTATGTGGTTCGAGCGTTTCGTAATTATCGTTACTTCCCTGCACCGCGATTACCTGCCATCTTCCTGGGCAATGTTCTCTCCAACCATTATCGACGTTGGTATTTATGTGGGTACTATCGGCTTGTTCTTTACACTGTTCCTGCTGTTTGCCAAATTCTTCCCGGTAATTAACATGGCAGAGGTAAAAGCCATTCTGAAATCATCTTCAGAGGTAAAACCGCATCACCAGCGTCATACGAACACGATGCATGGCACTCCAAAGGATTCTAACTCTAATACATCTCATAGCAATGAATAAAAAGTTTGTTCTAGGTATCTACGATGATGAAGATGTCCTGCTGACGGCCATCGAAAACGTACGGGCTGCAGGTACCAAAATTTATGAAGTCTTCTCACCTTATCCTGTACACGGTATAGATGATGTATTAGGTATAAAAAGATCCCGTCTGCCGATAGCTGCCTTCTTCTTTGGGCTTTTTGGTACTTCATTCGCTCTTTGGATGCAGATTTGGATGCTCGGTTTTGACTGGCCAATGATTATTGGTGGTAAGCCTCACATTGCGTTACCATCTTTTATTCCGGTAACATTTGAGCTTACAGTTCTATGTGCTGCTCATGGTATGGTGATCACCTTCTTTATTGTAACAAAACTAAAACCTTCTACCAAGGTGCCTGTTTTTGATAAGCGATCTACAGATGATAAATTTGTAATGGCAATTGAAGTAAAAGATGGTGTTACAGATCTTGCTGCTTTAAATGACCTGCTTCGGACAAACGGTGCAATCGAAGTTAACCAGAAGGAGGTGCTGAAATAATGAAAAGTTTATCTACAATAGGTTTGAAAGCTTCTGCTCTGCTTTTCGCTACCGCAGCATTGGTAGCTTGTAAAAATGAGCAAGACCCGGGCGTAGAGTATGCTCCTGATATGTATAATGCCATTCCTTTAGAGCCTTATTCACAGATCAAGCCGAGCCTTTACAACCCAGGTGGCCTTAACATGCGTGAACCTGCTCAGGGTACTGTTGCCCGTGGCAAAATGGGGTACACAATGTATCTATCATCTGATACGGCTGAAGTGGCTGGCGTTGAGCTAAAAAATCCACTTGCCAGAACTACACAGAACCTGGAAGATGGGAAGTTACTTTACGCCCGTTTCTGCTCTCCATGCCATGGCGAGCAAGGAGATGGTCAGGGTAAAGTGGGTATAAAATTCAAAGGTGTTCCTTCTTATACTGCGGGTCGTGTGGCTACGCTTCCCGAAGGTCATATTTACCATGTAATCACAAACGGCAGAGGACGTATGCGTCCGCATGGAACACAAGTGAACCCAACTGAACGCTGGAAAATTGTGATGTATGTGCAGCAGCTTCAGACTGGCGAGGCAGATACAGCCATTGCCACTGAAGAGCAGGCAAATCAGGCAAGCACAGCCACTGAGGCTGGAGCAGACAACACAGGAAATAGTGACACTCCTAATAACTAACGTCTAAGGCAAAATTTTAAAAGGATAATGACAGAAGAAAGACTCATCATTTCGAGGAAAACAAATAACAAGTTTTTCTTAATGATAGCTATAGGTGTTGTTTTACTTATAGTAGGTATTATTGCCATGGCTATGGGATGGGGTGGAGAACACCATGCCGTGGATGCTGCGCATGGCGAAGCTGCTGCCCATGAGCCTGCTACTTGGGTGAAGAGGCTCTACGTGAACTTGTGGCTCAACAATGTGTATTTTTCAGGAATAGCCCTGATCGGGGTTTTCTTCGTGGCGGTACAATATGTAGCCTATGCAGGCTGGTCAGTGCTTATCAAAAGGATTCCTGAGGCTCTAGGTTACTACCTTCCAATAGGTGGTGCCGTTATGCTGATCGTATTCCTGCTAGGTGGGCATGATATTTTTCATTGGACGCATGACTATCTTTATGATGTAAATGATCCACGCTTCGACCCTATTATCAACGGTAAGAAGCCTTACCTGAACTTCGCATTCTTCCTGATAAGAATGGTGGTTTATTTTGCGCTATGGATTTTGTTCTTCAACTGGTTAAGAAGAAACTCTATTGCTGAAGATTTACAAGGAGGCACAAACTATTACCATAAAAGTATCCGTATTTCGGCTATGTTCCTGGTGGTTTTCGGTGTAACTTCTTCTATGTCTGCCTGGGACTGGGTACTTTCAATCGACACGCACTGGTTCAGTACCATGTTTGGTTGGTATGTATTCGCCAGCTGGTGGGTATCTGGATTAGCCGCAATTACGCTAACAGTAATTATCCTAAAGCAGAATGGATACCTGAAAATGGTAAATGCCAACCACTTACATGACTTGGGTAAATTCTGCTTCGCGTTCTCTATTTTCTGGACCTACATTTGGTTCTCACAGTTTATGCTGTACTGGTATGCCAATATTCCGGAAGAGGTAATTTATTTTACAGAGCGTTTAAGCGGTTATGATGGAAAATATCTCGGTATTTTCTTCGCTAACCTGGTTATAAACTTTGCTTTCCCTTTCCTGGTGTTAATGACGAGAGACGCAAAACGCCAGATGATCATGCTCAAGCTGGTTACTATTGCTATCCTATTTGGTCATTGGTTAGATTTCTACCTCATGATGATGCCTGCGACCATGCGCGGCGACGCCGGATTTGGCTTCATAGAAGTAGGTACAGCACTTGTGTTCTTAGGAGTGTTCCTGTTTACGTTTGCAAAAGGCCTTTCTAAAGCGTCCCTTGTACCTGTGAACCACCCATTCCTGGAAGAGAGTATTCACCATCATGTATAGAGACAATACTAAAAGCGTTATATAATGATTACGTTCGCCATTGGTTTATCCATAATTCTATTAATCGTAGTTCTGTTCCTGCTATTCCGGATCGGTACATTGGCCTCTATATTCAGAGGTTCCAGCCAACGGGCATCAGGTACTACTAAAACAAGTAACAAAGTAAACAGTGCACTCTTATTGTTGTTCCTATTTGTAGGTGGAGCCGCTTTCTTCTGGTCTTTCGCCAGATACTGGGATGAAATGAACCAGCCGCTGGCATCTGTTCACGGAGAATGGACCGACAGTCTTTTCTGGACAACAATGATTGTAATCGGTATCGTATTTGTACTGACACAGATTTTACTGTTCGTTTATTCTTACAAGTATCAGCACCAAGACAACAAAAGAGCTTATTACTATCCGCACAATAATAAGATTGAGATTGTGTGGACTTTGATTCCTGCTGTTGTAATGGCACTACTAGTATTTGCCGGCTGGAAAACATGGACAAAAATTACAAGTGCTGCGCCTGAAGATGCCGTGGTAATTGAGGTAGTAGGAAAGCAGTTTAACTGGATTGTTCGGTATCCGGGTGCTGATGGCAAACTGGGTGTAGCCGATTATAAACTAATTGATGCTGTAAATGAACTTGGTGTAGACTTCAGTGATCCGAATGCGCAGGACGACTTTATGCCAATGCAGTTGCACGTACCAAAAGGTAAGCCTGTGTTGTTAAAGATCAGAGCCAGAGATGTAATACATAGTGTATTTATGCCACATTTCAGACTTAAAATGGATGCCGTGCCTGGTATGCCCACTAAGTTCTGGTTTGTTCCTACTGAAACAACAAATGACATGCGAAGCAAAACCGGTAACCCTGACTTTAACTATGAGTTAGCATGTACGGAAATCTGCGGACGTGGTCACTTTGCAATGCGCTTTATTGTAGTTGTAGATGAACCCGAGGATTATGAAGAATGGGTTGCACAACAGAAGTCTTTTGTTGATCAGAACCCGGATATATTAGCGAAGTTTTCTAACCCTTCTCAAGAGCGTTTAGTAATGAGCAAAGAGGCTGAGAAAGCAGAGGAAATAAAATCAGAGTTGTAGCATTTAAATACGTTTGTCTATGTCTAGTGCAGATATCTCCATTCATAAAGATGTACATCATGCTCACGATGAGCATGATCATCATCACGATCAAAATTTCTTTGAGAAGTATATCTTTAGCCAGGACCATAAAGTAATTGGGAAGCAGTTCCTCTTTATGGGTATTCTGTGGGCTTTTATAGGTGGCTTCTTATCTATTCTGTTCCGATTGCAGTTAGGTTGGCCTGAGGCTACATTCACGTTTCTGGAACCTATTCTGGGTGGATGGATTGAGAATGGTAAACTAAACCCGGAGTTTTACCTGGCCATGGTGACCATGCACGGTACTATTATGGTGTTCTTTGTATTGACTGCCGGTCTAAGCGGTACGTTCTTTAACTTCCTTATTCCGTTGCAGATTGGTGCGCGCGATATGGCTTCAGGCTTCATGAACATGCTTTCATTCTGGTTCTTCTTCCTGGCCAGCGTAATTCTGTTTATCTCCCTTTTCTTAGATTCAGGTCCTGCAGGTGGTGGCTGGACAGTTTACCCTCCATTAAGTGCCTTACCGCAGGCTATTGAAGGTTCTAAGTCAGGAATGACGCTTTGGCTTATTGCAATGGCGCTTTTCATTGTATCGCAGCTTTTAGGTGGTGTTAATTACATTACAACTGTCATTAACCTGCGCACTAAAGGTATGTCAATGACCAAAATGCCTTTAACAATCTGGTCATTCTTCTTAACGGCTATACTTGGCTTACTTTCTTTCCCTGTTCTTTTCTCAGCTGCCTTGTTGCTGATTTTTGACAGAAGCTTTGGCACCAGCTTTTACCTTTCTGACATCTACATTGCAGGAGAGGCTTTAGCGAACACGGGTGGTTCTCCTATCTTATTCCAGCACTTGTTCTGGTTCCTTGGTCACCCAGAGGTGTATATCGTAATTCTGCCTAGCTTCGGTATGGTGTCAGAAGTTATCTCGACCAACGCGCGTAAACCTATTTTCGGTTACCGAGCCATGATTGGTTCATTACTTGGAATTGCTTTACTTTCGTTTGTGGTTTGGGCGCACCACATGTTCGTAACGGGTATGAACCCGTTCCTTGGATCTGTGTTCATGTTCCTTACTCTGATTATTGCAGTTCCTTCAGCTGTTAAGGTATTTAACTGGTTGGCTACACTTTGGAGAGGCAATATCCGTTTTACAGCAGCCATGATGTTCTCTATTGGTTTTGTATCGCTGTTTATAGCTGGTGGTTTAACAGGTATTATCCTTGGTAACTCTTCACTCGACATTCACCTGCACGATACTTATTTTGTAATTGCCCACTTCCACCTTGTAATGGGAGCTGCAGCATTCTTTGGTATGTTTACAGGGGTATACCACTGGTTCCCTAAGATGTTTGGCCGCATGATGGATGAGAAATTAGGATATATCCACTTCTGGTTAACGTTTGTGGCTGTTTACCTGGTGTTTATGCCTATGCACTACCTTGGTATTGCAGGCTTCCCTAGAAGATATTACTCCTGGACTACTTTTGATTCTTTCAGCATGTTCGGAGACTTAAATGCTTTCATTAGTATAGCTGCTATCATCGGTTTCGGAGCTCAGTTTATCTTCCTCTTTAACTTTATCTATAGCATCTTTAAAGGGCGTAGAGCTTCTATGAATCCATGGCACTCCAACACTCTGGAGTGGACAACTCCTCCGTTGCCAGGACATGGTAACTGGCCAGGTGAAATACCTGCTGTTTACAGATGGCCTTACGACTATAGCAAACCAGGTGCCGCGGAAGATTATATTCCTCAAACAGTACCTTTCTCAGAAACGCAGTCTTCAAACCTGCCGCATGAGAAAGATTTAGAGTAGAAATACATTAATGACTAAAAATTCTTTTCCTGAAAAAAGGTTTAGAACAATTGGAATTGTAACAGTTGTTGCTGTTTATTTTCTGATACTGGTTGGAGGAATCGTGCGAAGCACTGGTTCAGGTATGGGTTGCCCAGACTGGCCAAAGTGTTTTGGCAGCTGGGTTCCTCCAACTGATGTCAGTCAACTACCTCCTGATTATCTTGAAGTTTATAAACAGAAACGTATAGATAAGAATGAGAGGTTAGCTGCCTCGTTAAGTAAATTCGGATTTACAGAACTTGCTGCTAATATATTCGCACATCCTAGTCAGTACATTGAGACGGAGTTTAATGTAACAAAGACATGGATAGAATATGTTAACAGGCTTGTTGGTGTTTTAATCGGTATTTTCATTTTCCTGACAGTCGTTTTCTCTATTCCTTATCTAAGAAAAGATAAGGTAGTATTTTACCTGGCCTTTACCAGTTTTTTGGTGGTAGGTGTTCAAGGCTGGTTAGGTTCTATCGTGGTATCAACTAATTTGCTGCCAGTTACAGTAACCGTACATATGGCGCTGGCATTAGTGCTTATTGCTTTGCTGGAGTACATGCTGGTGAGGTCACAGGCCAGGTCCTTTGTAAGTCGGTTTAACTTTTCGGCCAGTACCAATATGTTGCTCCTGATAGTTACAGCTATTACTTTTGTGCAAATATTAATTGGAACGCAGGTGCGGGAGGATGTTGATGTAGTAGCTTACATGATGAATGGCACTAACAGAGAAAGTTGGATTGAGCAGTTGGGTAGATCTTTTTATATTCACCGTTCATTCTCGATTGTATTGTTAGCTCTAAACGGCTGGTTAGCTTACCAACTGTATAAGCTCAAAGACAATACCATGAGTTTGCTTTGTAACTGGATGCTGATCGTAGTAGGAGCAGAAATAGCAATAGGTGTGGTAATGGCATATTTTGCTATACCACCTGTATTGCAGCCTTTGCACCTTGTGCTTGCTACTGTTCTGTTCGGTGTACAGTTCTTTATGATTATCATTTACAATTATGCTTCTAAAGGAGCACCAAAAAAGGCAATAGCAGCAGTTAGATAATGTACACACAGAAATCAAACCTGATATTGTCTTGTTTACTCATGACAAATAAAGCAACAGAATACTTTAAGCTTTTAAAGTTCAGGTTAAGTTTTGTAGTTGCTTTTTCCAGTGCTATAGGCTTTATACTTGGCCGAATGGATAGCTCATTTCTACAGGTGGGGCTGGTATTTTTGGCTGGCATGCTCGTAACGGGGGCTGCCAATATCATTAATCAAATACTGGAGAAAGATCTGGATAAGCATATGAAACGCACAGCAAAGCGGCCATTGCCTACTGGTCGTTTATCTGTTTTGGAGTCTGCTGTATTCGGAACTCTTATCGGCGTGTCTGGTGTGGCAATTCTTTGGTTTGTTTTCAATCCTTTAGCAGCGCTTCTCTCTTTATTATCCCTTGTCCTTTACGGTTTTGTTTATACACCAATGAAGCGTATAAGTCCTATATGCGTATTTGTTGGGGCTATACCAGGTGGCATGCCACCACTTATTGGTTGGGCGGCAGCAACTGGTGTATTAGGAGTAGAAGCCTGGATTTTGTTTGGCATACAATTCACCTGGCAGTTCCCGCATTTCTGGGCGATCGCCTGGGTACTTGATGACGACTATAAAAAAGCCGGTTTTAAAATGTTGCCTATGTCTGGTGGTAAAAACCTCAAAACAGCTATCCAGATTATGATATATACGCTTCTGTTAATTCCACTAAGCCTGTTGCCTCTACAGTTTGGTATGACAGGTGCTACCTCAGCCTTAGTAGCTGTAGTATGTGGCGTTCTTTTTCTTGCCCAAACATTTTATCTTATGCGCACCTGCTCTAAAAAAGCAGCCATGAGTATTATGTTCGGATCTTTTTTATATCTGCCTATCGTGCAGATAGCTTTTGTGTTGGATAAAGTGTAATAGTAATGATGGTAGCTAATAAATTAGATGAAGAAAATTCTCCGGCAGGGGTACATCCACTAAAGTTTTCGCTTTGGTTGATTATTGTTAGTATTTTTATGATGTTTGCTGCCTTTACAAGCGCTTATATAGTTAGAAGATTTGAAGGCAATTGGTTAGAATTTGAATTGCCAGCAGCTTTTCTTATCAATACAGTTATTATTCTGCTAAGCAGCGCCTCCATGCAATTGGCTCATAATGCAGCTAATAAAAATAACCTGCCAATGGTTAAAATTATGCTGTTGCTAACCATTGGTCTTGGAATAGCATTTTTATTTGGTCAGTTAAACGCTTGGGGAGAACTAGTTAACAATAAAGTGTTTTTTGGAGGTTCAGAAAGTAACCCTGCAGGATCATTTTTGTATGTACTAACGGGGGTACACGGTTTTCACCTTGTTACTGGTCTTATTTTCCTGTTAATTGTTCTGGTGGCCAGCTTCAGGTTTAAAGTACATTCCAAAAGTATGCTGCAAATTCATTTATGTACCATCTATTGGCACTTTTTAGGTGGACTTTGGCTATTTTTGTACATCTTTTTAAGAATTTATAATTAACACGTTTTTATTATATCAATATGTCTACTTCAACTACGCTGGAAGCACCAAATTCAGGTACATGGGACGGTGGCAACGAGCCATTAAAAGCGAGCTATGGAAAACTCATGATGTGGTTTTTCCTGCTGTCAGATGCCTTTACTTTTGGCGCTTTACTGATCGTTTACGGTTTATCACGTCATAAGCACCTTCCTTACACCGGAGATCCTGATGCTTTCACGTTCTCAACTGAATGGTGGCCAATTCCTGAAAAGGTTTACAATGCTTTCCCTGGTTTACATGGAATGGATCTGCCTTTGGCATTCGTGGCCTTAATGACCATGATTCTGATCTTAAGCTCTGTAACCATGGTGCTGGCAGTTGAGGCGGGACATCGAATGGATAAAAACGATGTGCAGAAGTGGTTGTTATGGACGATCCTGTTTGGTAGCATCTTCCTGGGTTGCCAGGCGTGGGAGTGGGCGCACTTTATCTCAGGCGATGATACTGGCATGGTATTATCTGACGGAACACAGATTTTCGGTGCTAACCTGACAGTGAACCAGTACGGACCTCCCTTGTTTGCAGATCTGTTCTTCTTCATCACTGGCTTCCACGGCACGCACGTATTCTCTGGGGTAGTATTGCTGGTCATGATCTTTATTAATACGGTTAATGGTGTTTACCATAAGCGTGGCCACTACGAAATGGTAGAAAAAGTTGGTTTATACTGGCACTTTGTAGACTTAGTGTGGGTATTTGTATTTACCTTCTTCTACTTAATTTAATTTTCGTACAACAATAAACTAAATAAATTGACCCTAAGGTCGTTTTAAAATATAGATACTGTAAGTTATGGCAATGCATTCTGATCATTCACACGATTTTGACCATACCGCGGATATTCCAAAGCCGCAGACAAAGGTAATCTGGAAAACATTTTTCATATTGGTAGCTCTTACTGCCGTGGAGTTCTTGTTCGCCTTTACCATGGATGCAGGTACACTCCGAAATGCAATCTTTATAGTGCTTACTATATTTAAAGCATTTTATATTGTAGCGGAGTTTATGCACTTAAAACACGAAACAAAAGCTCTGATCTGGTCTGTGCTTATTCCGATGGCACTCGTTGTATGGCTAATGGTAGCACTTATTTCAGAAGGAAGTTACTACTTCGACTCTGTTGAAAATTACTTTAATTAATTTATAAGATGAAACCTGCAAAGGCACTAATGTTAGGTCTCCTACTGTTAGTGCCTATTCTTATTTTCCTGTTTATAGGTACCTTCGGGGAACACCATTTTACGTTGAAGCATTACTTTCCGGAAACGGATAGCCGAGGTGAGATTATGTTAACGGAATCTGGTGATACTGTTTTTAAGCAGATACCGCCATTCGCCCTTACTTCTCAGGAAGGTAAAACCGTTACAGGCAACGATCTGGAAGGTAACCTTTACGTGGTGAATTTCTTTTTCGCGTCTTGCCCTGATGTCTGCAAAAAAATGTCGTCGCAGCTAACACGTGTGCAGGAAAAATTTCAGAAATCGCCTGATGTGAAACTTGTTTCTATCTCCATTAATCCGGAACATGATACCCCAGAGGTGCTGCAGCAGTATGCCGATATGTACGGGGCAGACCCTGCTAAATGGTATTTTTTGACCGGAAATAGAAAGGAGATTTACACACTTGCTGAAAAAGGGTTCTATTTACCAGTGCAACAAGTGGCCGGCCAGCAGGATTTTATTCATAGCGAAAGATTTTTGCTGGTTGACAAGAACAGGAGAGTTCGGGGCATCTACGATGGCACCGACAGAGAAGATGTAGACAGGTTGATGTTAGAAATAAACGTTCTGCTGGATGAATACAGTAAAAACAAATAATCAGAGTGCTCAGAAAGACAGAAAGTTTTTGATAGTGATTGCTGTTCTGTCGGTGGCAATTCCGGTGGTGGTGGCCATGCTATTTTTTATGCCGAAAGCAGGCTCTACAGTAGATGTTTCTTTTCTTCCGGCTTTTCATGCTATTCTGAACTCACTTACAGCCGTAGCACTTGTTATTGGCTATATAAACATAAAACGCGGCAATACTAAGAACCACAGGGCCGCTATGCTCACGGCATTTGGTCTTTCTTCTGTTTTTCTGGTTTCGTATGTTACCTATCATTTCCTGGGTGAGCGTACTATTTACGGGGGTGATGGTTTCCTGAAAATGTTTTACTACTTCATTCTCCTGACGCACATCGTACTCGCCGTCGTTATCGTGCCATTGGTGCTGCTCTCGGTTTATTTTGGAATTACAGATCAGCGCCTGAAGCACCGTCGTATTTCCCGCTGGACCTTCCCGATTTGGTTGTATGTGGCTGTAACAGGTGTGCTGGTTTACCTGCTGATCTCACCTTATTATAATGTAACCAACTAAAACATAATCAGGCATTTTGTTATTCTAAAGTAATAGCAAATAGATACACCTAATTATTTAAATGAAATAGCCCTTCCAAAGCTAATTCTGAGATTTTTTGTCAAGGGTACGATTCACATGTAAGGGAGAAAATTTAAACGGGAAGCTGAGATTAACTTTGTAACTAAGGAATAGAATCTTTAAAAGCAATTTGGACAGTTAAATAATTTACCTGAAACTTTATTCGTACTCACCTTACGTTAGACCTTGAGGTGAAATACCCAAAAATCTTTTGGAAGGCCTTTTTCATTAGAATAATTCATCAATACCTAAACAGATAAACTAAATAGCTTCAACAGCTGTTGAGTTAACTGACAGTATCAGATCGAAACAATAATCGTAAAAATTAGAAGGCTTGTACCATAATACGTACGTCTTTTCATAAACTAATAATTGCACCATAAAATGAAGATATCAAAACAGATTCAAAAGGTATGGCTGCTTCTTAGCTTCATGTTTGTTTTAACCATGGTTTCTACTACGGCTTACAGTCAGTGTGCTATGTGTAGAGCTACAGTTGAGTCTAATGTTGGTACTGGCAGTACAGATTCTGATTCTGATGTGGGATCTGGCTTGAACACCGGCATTTTGTACCTCATGATTATTCCTTACGTGCTGGTTGGTACGGTAGGCCTGCTCTGGTATAAGAGCAGCCGTAAAAAGAATGCCTGAACCGGCAGAGGCAGAAGCCATATTGGCTAGTAAATGTCCGAGGTGCCGAAAGAGGCAGGTTTTTTAGCTCTTACAACCTGGGCAGGTACTACAGTATGCACAAGCATTGCCCTATCTGTGGTTTCTTCTACGAAGTCGAGATTGGATTCTTCTGGGGAGTGCTGTACATCAGTTGCTTTATGTCGGTAGGAATTGTGCTGCCGGTAGGTGTTTTGTTGTACTACCTGGCCGGCGACCCGCCAACCTGGGTTTATTTAGCAATGGTTGCCTCCTTCATTTTTGTTTTCACACCTTTTTTATTCAGATACGCCCGTATTCTGATGCTTCACTTTTTTTCTGGCACCAAATTAGATCCGACTTATAGCGACAAGCACTGATTTCTTCTGAAAGAATGGTGCTTCTGTGTCGTTTTGCTTATTTTCGTAGATAAACTCATCTGCTTTGAATCGGAAGGTTACGCCAATTCTTTTTTTACTTCTTGCGCTGCTATGCTTTTTAGCCTCTGCTGCCCTGCATTTTAATTTGCTAACATCTAAGCCTGCCGGTAATTACGCCAGCATTGTAGGCAACATAAACAACCTGGTAGAAGAGAGCATTGCCGATGCTAACCGAGATGCCTCTCTTATAGAAGCGCAACTAGAGCAGCACGACTTGTCTTTTTCGCAATTGCTGCACCGTACTAAGTTTCCTACCTTTATTTACAGCCAGGATCGATTGGTTTTCTGGTCCGATCACAGCATAATTCCGGACCTTGATTATCCGCCTAAAACCATGCGGCCCACTACAGTGCGCAACGCATACGGCGCTTTTCTGGTTGTTCCGCACAAAGTGCAGTACTACGATGTGTTGGTGTACATTCCGCTGCAGATAGACTATCGCATCAGCAACAGTTATCTGTCCTCGGGGCTTCAGAAAAGTATATTTGGTAATATTGCTGCAGCATTGGTGTTAGAGCCCGTAGCACACCTGCACCACATTACCACCTCCGATGGTCAGTTTTTGTTTGCGCTCGATTTTGGTGTAGCCAAAGCCGAAGCCGGTACCGGGTCGCTGGTGTTTCTGCTGTTTGCAGCCGGCATAGTCTTCTTTGTTCTGTTCGCAGTTTACCGCAGCAGGATCTTATTTCGGAAGGGCAAACACAACGAAGGTGTATTTCAGCTGCTGGGCTTTCTGGTACTGTTCCGGGTGCTGCTGCTGGTGCTTAATCTCCCCTTTAGCCTGGTAGAAATAGAATTATTCGATCCGCGTGTGTATGCCGCCTCGTTCTGGTCTCCTTCTGTAGGCGATATGGCCATGAACATGCTGTTGCTGGCCCTAATTGCATGGGCAGCGGCTTATTTATACAAAAAGAATGAAGTAACCAACCAGTTGTTCGTGCTGCCCAAACGGCAAGTGAGGCAATTGCTGGTAGGTTGCTTTTTAGCGTTATTTGTGTTGCTGGTGGTGCTTTACCAGTTCTACTACGGCATTTACCACAACTCGCCACTGGTGCTCGATATCAGCCAGTCGCTTGATCTCACAAAATACAAGATCATTATTTATAGTATCATGTTTGTGCACACGGCTTCGCTGTGTGTGTTCACGTTTATACTGGCTACTGTGGTTTCGGTGCTGTTGCAGCAGGAGGAGAAGGCATGGACCTATAAAGTATTTGGCAGCATTGCCTTTGTTCTCCTGATTCTGTCGTCGTGGCTCACGCCGCACCTTAGCGGCCTGGCGTTTACAGGTGTCCTCTTCTGGGTCCTGATGGTGGTGTCGGCGCAGTACAAGCATGCTGTTAGTTTTCCGTATCGCAGTTACCTGTTCGTTTTCCTGATTGTAGCCATAAGTGCCTTAACCGGCGCTACTGCTATTTATACACATTATCAGAATGAGCTGATGGAGTATAAGCAGAAATTCGGGCGTACTATTCTGGAAGAGAATGATGTTTTAGGGGAGTACCTGCTGGAAGACGTAGCAGCCAAAATAGCAGCCGACCCGCTTATTCAGTTTAAGTTAAAGGGACCTTACGTAGATCCTTACTTTATCAGAAGGAAAATATCGAAGCACCTCCCTGATTATTTCGATAAATACGAGACCAATGTGTTGCTCTTCGACAGCGATGGACTGGCACTCGAAAGTGCCGATAGCGCCGTGCCGACGCTACAGGAACTCATGGCCCGGTATAACACTCCCCAAACCAGAACAGAGCATAAGAACCTGTTCCTGGTGCGGGAGCCAACTAAATTTAATACCCGCACTTACCTGCAGGTTATTCCCGTTCAGATAAATAACTGGCAACGGGGCACCATTATTCTGCAACTAAGCCTCAAGAAGCTGCTGCCCAACAGTGTGGTGCCGGAGCTGCTGGTAGACCAGAAACACAACCAGCCTTTCCGGGCCGACATGCTGAGTTATGCTTTGTACGACGGTGGCAAGCTAAGCTACAGTGAGGGCGAATACGATTATGCCACCAACTTTAACAAATCGCTTGTTAACAGGAGTGAGTTCTACAGAAAAGGTACGACCAGCGAAGGCTACCATCATGTAGGCATCCGGAACGATAAGGCGCAGGAGCAGATTCTGGTTATCACGACAGAGCAGTACGGCGGGCGCGAGCTGCTGTCTAACTTTTCTTTTCTATTCCTGTTTTTTACGGGCGGCGTAATTATCTGCGTGTTTATTGGCTTGTTGCTCCAACGCCATAGCTTTAAAGCCTATAGCCCCAATTTCAGTACTAAAATCCAGATTTTCCTGAACTTTGGCATTCTGTTGCCTTTGCTGCTGGTGAGCCTGGTTACGGCCAGCCTGGTAACCGCCTCTTACCGCAAAGACCTGATGCGCTCTTATGAGCAGCGTGGGGAGTCTATTCAGGAGAACCTGAGGAGGGTTATAAAGAGGGACCTGATGTCGCAGAAAAACTGGCTGTTGCGGCATGTAACGGAGGTAGCTGCCATATCGGAGGCAGATGTGAACGTGTATAACCGCTATGGCCGGTTGTTGGTAACCAGCCAGCCACTTATTTTTGAAGCTGGTTTGCTCTCGCAGCTTATTAACCCGGAGGCGTTTGCTGCCATTTCGGAACGGCAGGCCCTGCGTGTGCTGTTAGATGAGCGAGCTGGCAACCTGACTTTTAACGCCGTTTACCTGCCGCTGCACGAAGGCGAGAACTCAGACCAGATCGCAGGCTTTATCGGCATTCCGTTCTTTAACTCAGAGAAACAGCTCGACCTGAAACTGATTGAGCTGGTTACCACCATCATGAACATTTTTACCGTGATGTTTATGATGTTTATCATTCTCACATTTTTTGCTTCGCGGGCACTAACTGTACCCTTGCGTATGTTGGCTAATAAGCTAAAGCAAACATCCCTGACCGGGAAAAACGAAATGCTTGCTTACGAAGGAGCCGATGAAATAGGAATGTTGGTACAAGAGTATAACCGGATGCTGCTGACACTGGAGCAGAACAAACTAGAGCTGGCCATGCGCGAGAAGGAAGCGGCATGGCGGGAAATGGCGCGCCAGGTGGCACACGAGATCAAGAACCCGCTAACGCCCATGAAGCTCTCGCTGCAGTACCTGCAGAAAGCCATTGCTGAGAAAAAGCCAAATACCGAACAACTGATCGATAAGATTTCGCATACCCTTATTACTCAGATAAATATATTAAGCGACATTGCCACGTCGTTCTCTAATTTTACGTCGATGCCGGAGCCGAAGGTAGAACCTATGGATATGGCAGAAGCCTTGCGCAAAGCCGTAGACCTGCACCACGATACGGCGACAGCCTCCATTACGACAGCTATACCATCCGTTCCGGTTATAGTTCTGGCAGATGAAAGCCTGATGGTGAGATGCTTTAATAACCTGCTCCTGAACGCTATTCAGGCAGTGCCTACAAGCCGAAAACCAAAGATAAATGTGTCGTTAGAAATAGACGCGACTGGTAAGGTGCTGATTTCGATACAAGACAATGGAAACGGCATTCCGGCTGATATCCGGAACAGGGTGTTTATTCCGAACTTCAGTACGAAGTATACAGGTTCGGGCATTGGACTGGCCGTAGCGAAAAAGGGAATAGAAAATGCAGGCGGAAGTATCTGGTTTGAGACGGAGGAAGAGAAAGGCACTACATTTTTTATAGCATTACCCTTGGCGCAGCCATGATGAGGCAGCTCTACCTTATACTATTTTTTCTCGGTTTATGCTTACCTGCATTGGCGCAGGCACCAGTCAATAACAAGCGCTGCCAATGGATACCTGTATCCGCAAACCCTGTCGTGCTCGATTCTCTCACGCTGCTGCCTTCTACTGTTTCTTTTTTCGGCCCCAACAACAAACAATACGCATTCGATTATAGCTACACCACCAACGAGTTCCGCTTAACCAAATGGCCACAGCCCGATTCTGTGGGTGCAAAAGTAGCAGATTCTGTGTTGGTCTGTTTTAGAGTGATGTCGTTGAACCTGACGAAACCAGCTTATAATCGCGACATTACCAAGCTCGATGTCAGCTCCTTTAAAGACGATTTTTACCAGGAGGATTTTACAACACGCGAAGAAATTTTTAAAACACCAGGCCTGAACAAAACAGGTAGCATCTCCAGAGGCGTGTCGTTTGGTAATACGCAAAACGTGTTTGTAAATTCAGCCCTAAACCTGCAGCTCGATGGTAAACTGACCGATGATATCAGTATAACAGCAGCCATCACCGACCAGAACATACCCTTTCAGCCGGAGGGCAACACGCAGCAACTGCAGGAGTTCGACCGTGTGTATATCACCCTCAAGCACAAGCAATGGCAACTAACAGCAGGCGATGTGGTGTTGCAGAGCCGGCCATCGTACTTTCTGCAATACTATAAAAACGTGCAGGGCGCAGCCTTCGAAACCATTACCGGCAAATCGCCGGAGCGGCAGGGCATTACCACGGTGGCTGCCTCGGTATCTAAAGGTAAATTTGCTTCGCAAACAGTGCAGGCGCTGGAGGGCGTGCAGGGGCCTTACCGGCTGCGTGGCCCCAATAACGAGCGTTTTATTATTGTGCTGGCCAACTCCGAGCGTGTATTCCTAGATGGAAGGCTGCTGACCCGTGGCTTCGACTTCGACTATACTGTAGATTACAACCAGGCAGAGATCACTTTTACCACTCGCCACGTTATTACCAAGAATTCCCGCATTAAAGTAGACTTCGAGTACTCCGACATGAACTACAGCCGGAGCATCTATAACATGAGCCATTACCAGACCTTTGGTAAGATGAAGGTGTACGCCAACTACTATAACGAATCTGATAACCCGAACAACCTCCTGAACCTGGACCTGCGCGACGACGACAAACGCTTGCTGGCCAGCATCGGCGATAGCCTGAACATGGCGGTTATTCCGGGAGCAACTGAAGTAACCTTCGACCCAAACCAGGTGCTGTACGCGAAACTCGATACTATTTATAACGAAGGCCAGGGCTTTGCCACCATCTACCGCTACTCTACTAACCCCGATTCGGCTATGTACAATGTGCGCTTTACGGAGGTGGGGCCTAATGCCGGCGATTATGTGGCTGCCAACTCTACTGTGAATGGCAGAGTCTATACCTGGGTGGCACCAGTTAACGGTGTGCCGCAAGGCAGCTATGCACCGGTGCGCATTCTGCCAACGCCACGTAAGAAACAGCTTGTAAACCTGGGAGCCTCCTATGAGCTGCAAAAAGGCGTAAACTTCTTTGTAGAAGGTGCCGTTTCGGAAAACGACCTGAACCGCTTCTCTAAACTCGATTCGCACGACGACCAAGGCATGGCCGTGCGGGTAGGGTACACCGTGCAGGACAAGGAGGTGTCGTTGCTGGGAGCTTACAAAGTTAACAGCGTGCTGAACTATGAATTTACGGATGAGAACTTTCTGCCCATAGACCGTTACCGGCCCATCGAGTTCGACCGCGACTGGAGTTTAACGGGGGCAGAGCAGAAAGCGGCAGATCATATCTTTAACTTTTCGGTGGGGGCCACCAAAGATCAGCACAACATGTTCAACTATCGCATCAGTCACCGAAACCGTGATTCGCAGCTCAACGGCATGCAGCATTCCCTCGATGTGGTGCAACGGCTGGGCCGGGTGGACTTGCAGAACAGCTTCTTTATGCTCAACAGCGCACAAGGAGAACGGGAGTCTGATTGGGTGCGGGGCGATGTAGGTATAAAATACAACACCCGCTGGCTGGTGCCGGGCTATGTGTATCGTTTCGATAAAAATAAAATTACAGCAGCAAGCACTGATGCCGTTATAGCATCGGCCATGTATTTCGATGAGCACCTGTTTTATGTGCAAAGTCAGGATACTGCTAAAACAAAGTTCCGCCTAGACTACAGTCACCGCACCGATCTCCGCCCCACAGAGAACGGCACCATGGGGCTGCCGGAGGTAGGGCAGACCTATAACGGAACTGTGCAGACAAAGCTAGGGCAGGAGAACGACCTGGCCCTGCAGGTAACGTACCGGAAACTGGAGTTAGCCACAGCCCAAAACGAAGAAACAGTGCAATCGCGGGTAGACTGGAACGGCAGTTTTCTGGATGGTAGTTTCCGCTCTGAGTTCAGCTACTCAGTAGGCACGGGGCGCGAACTGAAGCGGATATTTATTTTCAGGGAGACGCTGCCGGGGCAAGGAACCCACTACCTACGTGAAGGTGGCAACCTCAACGACCTGAACGATTACCTCGAAGCCCAAACCATAGACCAGCAACGCTACATCAAAATATTTCTGCCTACCGACGAGTACATAAATGCCTACACCAACCGCTTTACCTACCGCCTCAATAGTGCCACTCCCCGCAGCTGGCACAATCAGAAAAACTGGAAAGGACTGGCTTCTCATTTTTCGGTGTTGACGTTTGTGAGCATCGACAAAAAAACAACCGATGAAGATTTAACGAACAGGTTCAACCCTTTCAGCGAGAATTTCGATGATGAGTTCCTGATCTCGATGGTGAAGTCGTTGCGGAACACGTTTTATTTTAACCGGACCAATCCCAAATACGGTTTAGAGTATACGGTGCAGCAGAACCAGCAGAAGTCGCTGCTGACCAATGGGGCCGAAACCAGGAGCCTCGGGAGCCATGCCGTAATAGGCAGGCTCAACTTAAACGAGGTGATGAGCTCTAAACTTAGTGTGGGGCAGCACATCCGTGATAATCGTTCTAATTTCCTGTCTTCTAAAAACTTCAGAATCGTATCGAAGGAGCTAACGCCGGAACTGAGTTATCAGCCAGGTACGAAGCTGCGTTTTACCGGAACATACCAATATGCAGTGCGCCAGGATGTGCTGCAAGCTGATGAGGCGGCGCAGCAGGAGGGGGTGTTTCATGAGCTGGGCCTGGAGACTAAGCTGAACCAGGTAAGCAAGCGCACACTGGCCGGCACGGTTCGGTATGTCAATATCCATTTCGAAGGCGATCAGCAGACCTTTGTGGCCTACGAGATCCTGAATGCTCTGCGACCCGGTAACAACCTGACATGGTCGTTTAATGTGCAGCAGCGCCTGAGCAATGGCCTTAACATTTCGGTGAACTACGATGGCCGGAAAGCTAACGGAATAGGAGCGGTGCATACTGGCAGAACCCAGGTTTCGGTGCTGTTTTAGGTTGCCAACGCGTTTAGCTTAGTAGCTGCGCTAAATTTTTCAAATGAAATAAGCCTTCCGAAGATGTTTCAGATAAATTCTGCCAAGGCCTGCCACGCTCTCGGCTGGCAAAACTTTTCGTTCCATCTTAAACTAAAGCAAGCGCCTCTCCTTACCCTTGGATGCCCGAAGCCAAATTTGGCTTTGGAAGGCTGTTTTTATTAGAATAATTGCACCTTATTTGCCCAGTAATTAGTTAGCTGCTAGTTGTTTAAAGCCGGTGTTATGAAAAAAATACAAAATAAATATATCCTTTCTAAACTTAAGTTCGTAAAGATGAGAAATATACGATAGACCTATATTTAAATTGGTGAAATATCGTATTTATAAAAGTTAAACTAAAAAAGTAGATTATGAAAAAGTTATTTTTTGCCGCAGCCGTTCTTTTTGGTTCATTTAGCATGTATTCTTGCGATAATCAGGCTGGAACTGAGAGCGATGCAAATGAGACAGTAATCGATTCAGAAACTAAAGTTTCAGAATATGAAGTGGAAGAAACTGTAGTAGAAACAGATACTACCACCAGAACAGAAACGATCGACGCTGACGAAACCAGAAATCAATAATAGTAACGTATAAGTATATTGTAAAAGTTATAACCGGTTGCTTTGGTCTTTATGACTAAAGCAACCGGTTTTTTTTAATGGTATTCTGGTGATGTATTGAAAGGATATACAGCAGTCTCTAGTTACTTACTAATAAATTATTCTAATGAAAATGGCCTTCTGAAGAATTTCTGCCGGAATTCTGCCTATGGTCTTTGTTTTTAACAGAAAGCTATTCGGCTGTTGAACAAGCAGATGGTTGATTTCTAGTTTCAATACCAGCATAAAAAAGCCCCACCCGAAATGAATCAGGCAGGGCTTCTTATTATAAGTGGTTTCTGCTACACGAGCAGGTTCAGGAAATCCTGTTTGCCGTTGAGGTATTCGTAGGCGAAACCTTCTTCAAGCATTTTCAGCTTAATAGTTTCCACATCGTGCGGATGCTTCACCTCGATTCCTACAAACACAGGTCCTTTCTCCTTGTTGTTTTTCTTGATGTACTGAAAATGGATAATGTCGTGGTCGGGGTGCAGCACTTTGTTCACAAAGGTCCGTAACGCACCGGGTTTCTGGTTAAAAGTAACCATAAAGTAGTGCTTCAGGCCCTGATGCTGCATGGCGCGCTCCTTAATATCCTCCATGCGGGTAATATCGTTGTTGCTGCCACTTACCACACAAACCACATTTTTGCCTTCTATCTGACTGGCATAACCTTTGAGCGCGGAAATAGAGAGTGTGCCTGCAGGTTCGAGCACAATGCCTTCTTCGTTGTACATCTTCAGGATGTCCTCACAAATCTGGCCTTCCGGAATCAGCACCACATCGTCGAGCAGCTCACGGCAGATCTCAAAGGTGAGTTCTCCGGGGCATTTCACGGCGGCACCATCCACAAAGCTGTCGATGTGGTCGAGCATCAGGCGCTGGTTCTCCTGTATAGAGCGGTACATAGATGGTGCTCCCATAGGTTGCACGCCAATAAGCTTGGTATGCGGGCTCAACCGCTTAAACACACTCGATAGGCCGGAAGCCAGACCACCGCCACCAATCGGCATAAAGCAGAAATCGATGGAGAAAGAAGCATCTTTCAGAATCTCCAGCCCCACAGTTGCCTGGCCTTCTACTATGGCCATGTCGTCGAAGGGAGGAATAAAGGTACTGCCACGGCTGTCGCAAAATTCCTTGGCTGCCTTAAAGGTATCGTCGTAGGTGTTACCCGTTAGCACGACTTCTACCATTTCTTTGCCGAACAGGCGCACCTTGCTCACTTTCTGAGCCGGTGTATTAGAAGGCATAAAGATATAGCCCTTGATACCTAACAACTGGCAGGCATAGGCCACCCCTTGTGCATGGTTTCCGGCGCTGGAGCAAACGATTTCGCGCTCTTTCTCCTCGGCTGCCAGGCCACACATTTTGTTGTACGCGCCTCTGATTTTGTAAGACCGCACCACCTGCAGGTCCTCACGCTTCAGGTAAATGTTCGCATTGTAGTGCTGCGAGAGCGAGAGGTTCTGCAGAAGGGGTGTTTTGTAAATAACACCTTTCAAGTTCTTAGCCGCCTTCTCCACTTTTTCAAGCGAGACGACAGTATCTAAAGAGGCTATAGCTTTATCCATTAATAATGTACTCCTTATTTAGAGCGCAGTTTTCTTACTACCGCTCCTGTTTGCCATAATTCTGACTCACGCAATTCTTTCAGCTCTGCCTCCAGGTCCTGACGGTACTCTGGGTTAGAACCTCTTTCGATCGTGCGCTGTGCTTCTTTGCCAGAGGCCACGCTATCGTACAGCTCGTTCAGAACCGGCAGTGTAGCTTCTCTGAATTTGCCTTTCCAGTCGAGGGCACCACGCTGTGCAGTAACAGAGCAGTTGGCGTACATCCAGTCCATGCCGTTTTCGCCAACAAGTGGCACAAGGCTCTGGGTTAATTCTTCTACTGTTTCGTTAAAGGCCTCAGAAGGAGAGTGTCCGCGCTCACGCAGTACCGCATACTGGGCTTCGATAATGCCTGCAAGGGCACCCATCAATACACCACGCTCACCGGTAAGGTCGCTGTATACTTCTTTTTTGAAATCTGTTTCGAACAGGTAACCAGATCCTACACCGATACCCATGGCAATTGCTTTTTCGTAAGCCTTACCAGTAGCATCCTGGAACACAGCAAACGAAGAGTTCAGGCCACCACCGGCCAGGAACAATCTGCGAAGGCTTGTACCGCTGCCTTTAGGAGCAACCAAAATTACGTCAACATCAGCAGGAGGAACAATGTTTGTGTGCTCTTTAAATGTGATGCCGAAGCCGTGAGAGAAATAAAGGGCTTTACCAGGGGTAAGTCTTTCTTTAATAGTTGGCCAAACAGCAATTTGTCCGGCATCAGAAAGCAGGTTGCAGATGATCGTGCCACGCTCTACTGCTTCTTCAATAGAGAATAATGATTCACCTTCAACAAAGCCATCATTTTTAGCTCTGTCCCAGGAAGAAGAGTCTTTACGCTGGCCTACGATAACATTAAATCCATTGTCTCTCATGTTAAGAGCCTGACCAGGACCTTGCACGCCGTAACCGATAACGGCGATTACTTCGTTTTTAAGTACTTCCTGGGCTTTTGAAAGAGGGAATTCGTCACGGGTGATAACTGTTTCGTCTACTCCTCCGAAATTGATAGTTGCCATTCTGATTTTAGCTAGTTAAAAATTGTTTATTTTATTAGATTTTAGATATTAGATTCTAGATGTTAGACTGTGTTATTAGACTTTGATTAAGAGAAGTGGCGTATTGTAAGGAGCTAAGACTCTCTGCCTCTAATCTCTTTTCAAAAACAAAATCTATAATCTAACATCTAGTATCTAGCATCTTACATAGTAAATACTTTGTCGCGGCTGTTGAGGTACTCGTTTTCGATTACTTCGTGGCCGGGTTCTTTGCGTTCGAACTCGCGCAGTTTCCTGTTAAAGCCATCGCTGTCTTTTATGATCGCGATGCGGGCGCTGCGTACAAACTCAATCAGGCCGAACGGTTGCAATACCTTTATCAGGTTGTCGGTCTCTTCGCGGTGGCCGGTTGTTTCAAACACGGTGTAATCTTTCCGGATAACCACGGCACGCGCACCGTTTTCACGCAGCAACCGCTCCACTAAGGCTTTTTCAGCGATAATGTCGGTAGGCACTTTATAAAGCGCCATTTCCTGCCAGATCACGTCGTCGTTGGTGTTGTAATACACTTTCAGTACTTCAACCTGCTTTTCTATCTGGCTGGCCAGTTTGCGCACCACTTCTTCGGTTTCGTGAATCACGATGTTGAAGCGGTGAATACCTTCTATTTCGGAAGGTGATGTGTTCAGGGAGTCGATATTGAGTTTGCGGCGGGAGAAGATAGTGGAAATGCGGTTAAGCAGCCCAATCGTGTTCTCCGTGTAAACTGTAATATTGTACTCCTGCCTGTCTATTTGCTGTTGATTACTCATGTTGTTTTTCTTCTTTAAAATGAAGATTACTTCAGCCTGATCTCGCTTACGCTGCAGCCCTGCGGCACCATTGGGAACACGTTGTTCTCTTTTGTTACCATCACCTCCAGCAGGAAAGAGCCTTTGTGGGCCAACATTTCGGCAAGAGTAGGTTGTAATTCTTCTCTTTTAGAAATGCTTTTTCCGGCAATGCCGTAGCCACTGGCTACTGTTACAAAGTTAGGGCTCGTGATATCCACAAACGAATAACGCCTGTCGTGGAACAGCTCCTGCCATTGCCTTACCATGCCCAGGAACTGGTTGTTCAGGATGAGGATCTTTACATCTACGCCACTCTGCATAATGGTACCTAATTCCTGTAAGGTCATCTGGAAACCGCCATCGCCAATTACGGCTACAACTGTTTTGTCCTGAGCACCAAATTTAGCGCCTATGGCAGCAGGCAGGGCAAAGCCCATTGTGCCTAAACCACCGCTGGTAATGTTGCTGCGTGTATTGTTTAGCTTGGCGTAGCGGCAGGCTACCATCTGGTGCTGGCCTACATCCGATACAATAATGGCTTCACCACCTGTTAAATCGTTCAGCTGCTGAATTACCTCGCCCATTGTCATTTCTTCTGACGTAGGGAAAAGCTCATCCTGAATAACAGCTGCTATTTCCTGTTGCTCGTATTCCTTAAACTTTTGCAGCCACTCGGTGTGCTGCTTTGGCTCGATGAGCTCTGTCAGGAGTGGCAGTGTTTCCTTGCAATCGCCCCAAACCGGCACAGTTGTTTTCACGTTTTTGTCGATTTCTGATGGATCGATATCAAAGTGAATAACCTTTGCCTGCTTGGCGTATTTGTCTAAGCGGCCGGTTACGCGATCGTCGAAACGCATACCGATGGCAATAAGCACATCGCATTCGTTTGTGAGCACGTTAGGGCCATAGTTGCCGTGCATGCCGAGCATACCTACGTTCTGTGGGTGGTCGCTGGGCAGCGAGCCGGCACCCATAATAGTCCAGGCAGCTGGTATACCGCTTTTCTCTATGAATGCTTTAAACTCCTGCTCTGCGGCACCCAGCATTACACCTTGCCCCCAGAGTACAAAAGGCTTTTTAGCAGCGTTTATCAGTTCTGCTGCCTGCTCAATGTACTCTTTGCGCACGATCGGCTTCGGGCGATAACTGCGTACATGGTCGCAGCGGTTATAGCCTTTGTACTCGAATTTCTGAATCTGCGCGTTTTTGGCAATATCGATCAGTACAGGCCCTGGGCGGCCGCTTTTAGCAAAATAGAATGCCTTCGCCAGTACCTCCGGTATTTCGTTGGCATCGGTAATCTGGTAATTCCATTTGGTAACCGGAGCTGAGATACTGATTACGTCTGCTTCCTGAAAAGCGTCGGTGCCCAGCAGGTGCGCGAACACCTGACCGGTGATACACACCAGCGGGGTGCTGTCTATCTGGGCATCAGCGAGGCCGGTAATTAAGTTGGTAGCCCCGGGGCCGCTTGTGGCAAATACTACACCTACCTTGCCGGAGGAGCGGGCATAGCCCTGGCCGGCATGTATACCGCCCTGCTCGTGCCGCACCAGCACGTGATTTACTTTGTCCTGATACCCATACAAGGCATCATATATAGGCATAATAGCGCCACCCGGATATCCGAAAATGGTGTCTACACCTTCTGCCAGGAGTATTTTTATAAGGGCTTCACCACCTGATATGGTTTCTGCCACTTGTTCTTCTTTAAGCAATTCCGGAGCTTGTTTCTCTCTCGTTAACATAAGCCTCTTCTAAATCTGTAATACATCCGTTACTTGCATCGCTAACTGTTCTGCGGTACTTCAGCAGCACTCCCTGTGTCACGTTTGGCGCAGGTCTGGTCCACTTGTCGCGGCGCAGGCTCAGCAGGGCATCGTCTACCAGCATGTGTATGGAGTTGGTAGTGGCATCCAATACAATCCAGTCCCCGTCTTCTACCAGGGCAATGTTGCCGCCATCGTAAGCCTCAGGGGTTACGTGCCCGATAACGAAGCCATGCGTGCCACCTGAAAATCGACCATCTGTTATAAGCGCTACTTTATCGCCAAGGCCAGCTCCCATAATGGCAGAGGTAGGCTTCAACATTTCCGGCATGCCTGGTCCGCCTTTCGGTCCGACATACCGGATTACGACCACATTGCCAGCTTTTATCTTGCCTTGCACAATGCCTTCGTTCAGTTCTTCTTCTGAGTTAAAGACCACAGCCGGACCTTCGAAACGCTCTCCTTCTTTACCGGATATTTTGGCCACGCCACCTTTAGTTGCCAGGTTACCATAGAGTATCTGGATGTGGCCATCGGCCTTAATCGGGTTAGAGAGCGGTCGCAGCAGGTCTTGCTCTTCACCAAGTGGTTTTACATTGGCCAGGTTTTCGGCTATAGTTTTGCCTGTTACAGTAAGCAAGTCGCCGTTAATCAAACCTTCGTTGAGTAAGGTTTTCATGACGGCAGGTACACCACCTACTGCAAAAAGGTCCTCCATCAGGTATTTGCCACTAGGTTTCAGGTCGCCGAGAAGTGGTGTTCTGTCGCTTACTGCCTGAAAATCTTCCAGCGTCAGTTTTATACCGGCCGCATGTGCAATAGCAATCAGGTGAATAACAGCGTTGGTAGAGCCACCGAGCACGGTAATTAAAACCATGGCGTTTTCGAAAGCTTCTCTTACCAATATATCTCTTGGTTTAATGTCTTTTTCAAGCAGGATTCTCAGGTATGTTCCTGCGTTCAGGCACTCCTCGCGCTTCTCCTGGCTAACTGCCGGCAACGAAGAAGAGTAGGGCACCGACATACCCAGCGCCTCAGCGGCAGAGGCCATGGTATTGGCAGTATACATACCACCGCAAGCACCCGGACCTGGGCATGCATTCCGGATAATGCCTTTATAATCTTCGTCAGAGATCTGGCCATTCAGCTTTTTGCCATAGGCTTCGAAGCACGATACTATATTGAGTTTATTTTCCTTAAACAAGCCACCTTTAATGGTACCGCCATACACCATCATGCTGGGGCGGTTCAGGCGGGCCATGGCAATAAGAGAGCCAGGCATGTTTTTGTCGCAACCTACCACACAAGCCAGCGCATCGTAGTTGTGTGCACCAGCCATAGCCTCAATAGAGTCGGCAATAATCTCGCGCGATACCAGCGAGTAGCGCATACCGGCAGTGCCGTTGGTTATGCCATCGCTTACACCAATTGTATTAAACCGTAGCCCCACCATGTCAAGACCAGAGACTCCTAATTTCACATCATCAGCCAGGTCGTTGAGGTGCATGTTGCAGGTGTTGCCTTCAAAGCCGGTAGAGCAAATGCCTACAAAAGGCTTGCGCAAATCCTGTTCCGACAATCCAGAGCCGATAAGCATGGCCTGTGAAGCAGGTAGGCTGTCGTCTTGCGTGTAAATGCGGCTATATTTGTTTAATGCCATTGCTGTATTATTTTTAACAAGGTTATTTGGTGCAGAGCCATCTCCTGATGTTCGTCCTCTGCCTGTGTCTATTTCTTAAGCTAACAAGTCTCCTGTTCCTTTAAACAGATGGAGGCCAGTTAAATCTGTTCACAATTTCAGTGAATTAGTGCTGCAAGTGAAATCTTTTTTTTTATTTGCCACTATTTCTAATGATTCTTTTTTGTAGTATAAGATATTGATTAACAGTGCAATGTTTGCTTTGGTTCTACAATCTCTAAGCGAATAATAGTTATTTATTTTAAGGAACTTTAGGTGTGTTTTGATCCAAATTGTAGTAATCAAATGAAATCAGCAGGCAGGCAAACTGGAGTTTATACTAGTGTAGCGTCTGCGGGTATAACATTTCATTGTGGCGTTTAGTTTGATGTTACCTTTTTAAGGTGTAGTAGCTGCTGGCTGGTAGGAAATTATTCTAATGGAAATGGCCTTCGGAGAGAGTTTTGGGGTACAGGAGGCCAAGGGGTTGTTAGGCCACTAAGTGCTGGAGAACTATATGTTGCTGCAACACCTGGTACCAGAACAAAAGCCGTGTAGCTTCTTAGATGTCGTGTGCTGTGTGATTGTCTTTGTGTAGCTGAGTGGATAAAGCTATATAACCTGTGCCAAAACCTAGCTTGATAAGTTTCACTTATAGCTTAAAATTAGCTTATCGGTTTCTGCTCTTCCATTACTTACTAGTGAGTTCTTCTGTCTCCTGTTTTTTACTTGAGATATGATAGCAGTTATTGCTTTGCCGCTTTTTTTTGAGAAAACACAATTCCTTTCACATCAAATTCACCTTTGGCCTTGTCTACTTCCTTCAAAACAGTCTTTTCAGTTGGGGCTTTTTCATTTAAAATGCAGGTAAAGTAGTAAGTTTTGTTAGGTGCCGGCATAAAACTGAAGCCATTTTCTTCATCGTCAGGCAGGCTTATCGTTGTTCCTGCACTATTGGTGCTCAAGTCCAGTTCTATAAACTCGTTTGGGTGAAAAAGCTTTTCCTCACCATTAAGTCTTACTATAACAGGCGTTTTCTGCTCGCCTTTTGCCTGCCGGTATACAATTAGTTTTGCATTAGCTGTGTTCACGCCAACAGGTTTGCCATTGTAAGTAACTGTTCCTGCAACCAGGTCGAGCTGGTACATGGCTGGTTTGGAGGTAGCGGCTGCAACGCCTCCAGCAATAGCAGCTCCAACTAACCCGCCCATTACAGCACTTGTTACAATCAGTCCGCTGGCATCGTTTATAGGAGGACCTGAAAAGCTAAAGCTGCTACCATCAAACATCAGTTGGTAGTACACGCCTGCAAACTTATAGTAGGTTTTGTTCTGGTGGGTAAAGCCCCATGCCGTCGGCAATAATTTGGCTTTTCCTTCAGCAGTTACTATCACAGGAATCCACTCACCACCTCCAACCATAATGTTAGAAAAAGTACTTCTATGCCTTATTTCATAGCCGGAAGTAATGCTAGGTGCGTTATTCCTGAATTCATTCATTGTCAGATAGATGCCAGGTACAGGAGTCTTTGTACTAATAGGATAGGCGCTTGCTGCCACTATTGTATCGTAAGGGCCTTTGGCTTCCTCCTCTGTTAGTAAAATCGAACCCGCATGCAGCTTGCTCCACGACTTTGTAGAGAACTCTTTGAGGCAGCTGTGTATAGCATTGGCAATATTCTGTTCATGTTTTCTTGTTACATCGAGCCCATTTTGGCTTACAATGGCAGTAGCGGTATATAATTTATAGTAAGACTGACCGGAGCGGTAGAGGAAGTCAACCAATAGCTCAGCTGTTCCTGTTTCAGTGTTAATGGTTGTGTGCTCCGATACCCACAGTTTATTTATCCGTAAAATTACCGGTTCCTGGTTTCCCTGCTTTGGATAATGGTTCGTCATAAACTGCTGTAGTTCCTCCTCTAGTGGCTGAGCAAAAATAGCAGGTATCACAGCCCTGCCTGTACCTCGCCAACCGCCTGCTTGTTGGGTCTGCTGTCTATTACTTCTGCTATATAAAATTGCCGATCCAGCGACTCCAAACTCTGGTTTTTAAAGCTTAAGGTGCGTGATTGCGAGAATACTATTGAAAATGTGAAGAGGAGAAGAAGGGCTGTAAAAGTAGATTTCATAAAGTAGTGTTGAGTGCTATAATGTATACATATAGTACTATATTCGCAAATGTTAAGGCAAAAAAATACCCGAGGCTGCAAAAGCTACCCCGGGTATCTTAAAATATTTTAAGAAATATTATCCTTCAGACTTCGACATGCGGTTACGCTCGTTCTCGTCGAGGTAAATTTTGCGCATGCGGATGCTCTTTGGAGTTACTTCCAGCAATTCATCTTTCTGTATATATTCCATGGCTTCTTCCAGAGAGAAGTTTTTGGCAGGAGCGATCTTCACGTTGTTATCTGAGCCGGAAGCACGCATGTTGGTAAGCTTCTTGCCTTTCTGAATGTTTACCGTTATGTCGTTCTGACGGCTGTGCTCGCCAATTACCTGGCCCATGTACACATCTACACCCGGATCAACGAAGAAAGAACCGCGATCCTGTAGTTTGTCAATAGAGTAAGCAGTTCCAGGGCCTGTTTCCATAGAAATGATAGAACCGTTAATGCGGCCTGGTATGTTGCCTTTGTGCGGCTCGTACTGGCTGAAACGGTGGTTCATAATCGCCTCACCTGCTGTAGCAGTCAGGATGTTGTTACGCAGGCCAATAAGACCTCGCGCCGGAATGTTGAACTCCAGGTGCTGCAGATCTCCCTTTGGCTCCATGATAGTCAGCTCACCTTTACGCTGGGTTACCAGTTCAATTACCTTACCGGCAGTTTCTTCTGGTACGTCTACTACCATGTGCTCGATAGGCTCGCAACGAACACCGTCAATTTCTTTATAAATTACCTGTGGCTGACCAACCTGAAGCTCATAGCCTTCGCGGCGCATAGTTTCGATAAGTACAGACAAGTGCAGAATACCACGACCAAATACCAGGAAGGTATCTTCACGGTCGGTTTCCTGCACACGCAGAGCCAGGTTTTTCTCAGTTTCTTTGAACAAGCGGTCGCGCAGGTGGCGCGATGTCACGAACTTGCCCTCTTTACCGAAGAAAGGAGAGTTGTTGATCGTGAAGAGCATGTTCATTGTAGGCTCATCAATAGAGATACGCTTCAGTGGTTCCGGGTTGATTGGGTCAGCAATGGTATCGCCAATGTCGAAACCTTCGATACCGGTTACAGCGCATATTTCGCCGGCAGTTACCTCAGGAACGCTCTTTCTGCCAAGTCCTTCAAAGATCTGCAGTTCGGCGATTTTTCCTTTCTTAATAGAACCGTCTGCTTTGCACAAGCTAATAGGCATACCTTCCTTCAGGGTACCACGGTGCACACGACCAATGGCAATACGACCTACGAAAGAAGAATAATCGAGTGACGTGATCTGCATCTGAGGTGTTCCATCGAGGTAAGGAGCAGGAGGGATTACTTCAATGATGGCATCCAGCAGTGGCGTGATGTTGTCGGTTGGTTTTGTCCAGTCGGTGCTCATCCAGCCTTGTTTCGAAGAGCCGTAAAGTGTCACGAAATCCAGCTGATCTTCTGATGCTTCCAGGTTAAACATCAGGTCGAATACCTGCTCGTGCACCTCATCAGGACGGCAGTTTTCTTTGTCTACTTTGTTCACTACCACGATCGGCTTCAGGCCCAGCTGAATAGCTTTGCCAAGTACGAAGCGTGTTTGAGGCATGGCACCTTCAAAGGCATCTACCAGCAGTAGCACGCCATCGGCCATTTTAAGTACACGCTCTACCTCACCGCCAAAGTCGGCGTGACCAGGTGTGTCAATAATATTGATCTTAACGTCTTTGTAACGAACAGAAACGTTCTTGGAAACGATCGTGATGCCGCGTTCGCGCTCCAGATCATTGTTGTCCAAAATCAGGTCGTCAAAGTGCTGGTGGTCAGCAAAAAGCTTTGAAGCATGAATGATCTTATCCACGAGTGTAGTCTTGCCGTGGTCAACGTGTGCGATAATCGCGATATTTCGAATATTTTGCATTGAATTGGGTTTTCGAGCCGCAAAGGTACAGAAAAGGGTTGATATTTTTTGTAGCCTGCCCGAAATAAACTGATTATGAATTTATTAACTTCTTATTTTACAGCCTTCTGGGCATGTAAAGGAGCTAACACCATCCTGACAAGGTTTGTTCATTTAAGGCATTAAATAGCGCTTTGTCCTGTAAAATGGCGTGCAGTAGGGGCAGTGGTAGCTGCCTCACAGCTCTTAACGGGCATAGGTAAGCTGATTTTACTACAGTTGCACCAAGCCAGCTGCGGACCCTTGGCGTTAAAAGCGCTTACAGCCTTTGGAAGGCTGATTTCATTTAAATAATTACCAAAGCGCAACAGCTTGTTCACTCTGGCAATTATTTAAATGAAATCAGCCTCCAGAAGCTTTTTCCAGCATTTCAGGTCAAGGGTTAAAGGGGTTTAATCTTCTGGCTGGCTCAGTTTCAGGAACAGATTATTGAACGATTCGATGTAGGTGGGATGCGCAAAAACACCTTCCTGCAACTGCTGGTAAGTGAGTTTGCCCATCATGGCAATCTGCAACGCCGACATAATTTCGCCGCCTTCTGGTGCCAGTATAGCAGCTCCCAGAATCTGGTCTGTCTCCGCATCTACAAGCACTTTGTAGAACCCGTTTGTCTGGCCGGTTTCGATGCCACGAGCCACTGTTGCCATTTCTAGTTTCGCTGCTTTGTAGTTTAAGTGCTGTTCTTTTGCCTGCTTCTCTGTAAGGCCGATGCGGCCAAGTTGCGGGTCTGTGAAAACGCAGTAAGGCACCGGGCGGTCTGCAGTCGATCGTTTTTTTTGGTGCAGAAACATGTCGCGCAGTATCCGGAAGTCGTCGTAGGAGATGTGCGTAAACATGGGGCCGCCTTTTACATCGCCAATAGCATACACACCCTCCGAAGAGGTGCAAAGGTGCTGGTCTGTTTTGATGTTGCCTTTCTCGTCTGTTCTGATGCCTGCTTTTTCTAGCTGCAGGCCTTCGGTGTTTGCTTTTACACCTGTAGCCAGCAAAATATGGCTAGCCTGCACCTCCTGAAGCTGCCCGGAAGCATCTTTTACCTTCAGCAGCAGGTTACCTTCAGCAAGCTGCTGTGCCTGCTGGGGTTCCGCTTCGAGCAGTAGCTCAATTCCTTCCGATTTGAGGAGGTGCTGCAGGGCTTCTGCTACATCTGGGTCTTCGCGTGTCAGGAGCTGACCGGTGCGTTGTACAATGGTAACGCGGCTCCCAAAGCGTCTGAACATCTGCCCAAACTCCACAGCTATGTAGCCACCACCAATAATTAGTAAATGCGCTGGCAGCTCCGTTAGCTCCTGTATGGTTTTATGGGTGAGGTAAGTAACCTTGTCCAGGCCATTTATGGCAGGTATGCGGGTGCTGGTGCCGGTGTTGAGAATTATTTTGTCGGCCGTAACCTCGCGTTTGTCTCCGTCTGCAGAAGTTAAAAGTAGTTTGTTTGGACCCAAAAACGAGGCTTTACTAAAAATCAGGTCTGCTTCCGATTCTTCCAGCCCGCTCTGGCTGCCATCTCTGAACTTTTTTACCACGGCATCCCGGCGGTTTTTTACAGCCTGCAGGTCTACCTGGCTTAGCTGGGCCTGCACCCCGAAATCGGCTGCGTGCCTCACCGTATGGGCTACCTGGGCACTGGCCAACAGGGTTTTGGTAGGGGTGCAGCCGTAGTTAACGCAGGAGCCGCCCACATGATGCTCTTCAATTAAAGCTACTTTCCAGCCTGCACTGGCAAGCTCTTTTACCAGTGGTGTACCCCCTTGCCCCGACCCCACAACAATGGCATCGTAATGTGTTGTTTTATCTTGAGACATTCTGTTATGGCTTCGTTCTTTTTTCTGTATATTTTAGCTATACGGCCACAATGCCATTGCTGCCGTACTGCTTGTACAAAACTCACCTGCTGAGAAAGGCACATAACAGTTTATCTTCTGTTGTTAATGAAGAAATTAAACGAAGCCGTACAGGAAGCAGAATCGTAGCAATTCCTTATTCGCTCACCCACTCAATCAATCAGTCGAAATTACTCTCAATCAGCCATTCAACTATTTAACAATCAACAACCATCAATCATCAATTATTTCAATGAAAACAGCCTTCCAAAGGCTTTTGGGCTTCTGAAGGGTCAAGGGTAAAACCCAGGGCTTTTTTAAATTAGCGGCCTTATGAGTAGCTTTGCCTTAGATGCCTTCGTACGACATCCTGCAAGCCGCTGTTAACGAAAGTTAAGTGCCTTTTTTGCTATAAATCAGCGGCAACACCAGGCATGCTTTTTAAACTTGGCTGCTTTGTTTTTTCATGATGCTCGTACAAATTTCTTAGCATGATAAACTATAATCCAAAAGACTGGTTCTTTTTCCTGTTCCGGTTTCCGAAGGCTGATACATTCCGGAAGCTGCTTCCGCTGATGATCGGGGTTAGCTTTTACTCCGGCATGATCGCGTACCTGGAGCTGAATTATTTGAACCTGGCAGAGTCTAACCACATCCGGAATGTGGGGCTGATGCACGGGGTGCTGGGCTTTGTTATTTCGCTCCTGCTGGTTTTCCGGACAAATACCGCCTATGACCGCTGGTGGGAAGGGCGCAAAATCTGGGGCAGCCTGACCAACACCAGCCGAAACCTGGCCATAATGCTGCAGGCTTACCTGCACAACGACGACGATAAGGCCTTCTTCCGGAAAACGATTCCAAGTTACGCCTTCGCTCTAAAGAACCTGCTGCGCGAAAACGAAGATTACCATGACCTGGACCCGGTGCTCGACCTCAAAAAAGAGCGGCATCTGCCCAACCAGATTGCTGCCTGCATCTACACAAAACTGATGCAACTACAAACCGAGGGAAAACTGTCGGTTACGCAAATGCTGGCCCTCGATACCGAAGTAAGGGCGCTTACCAACCACTGCGGTGCCTGCGAGCGCATCAAGAACACACCTATTCCGTTTACCTACAGCGTGTTCATTAAAAAATTTATTTTCTTTTTTGTGATGACGCTGCCTTTTGGCTGGGTGTTCAGCATGGGGTATTATGTTATTCCGGTGGTGGTGCTCATTTTGTATGCGTTGGCGAGCCTGGAGCTGATTGCCGAAGAAATAGAAAATCCTTTCGGTACCGATGCCAATGATTTACCTATCGACCAGATTTGCCACAACATACGCAAGCATGTGGGGGAGCTACTCGAAGAACCTTACACACCAGCTATACAGGCAGTTACTGCAGAATAAGTAATTTTGTCTCTGAACAAAAAAGGCAGGCACTGATATTAAAATCAGCGTCTGCCTTTTTTTATGTGCTGCCGTAAACCAGGCTTGTCTGCCGCGTTAAAAGAAGCTTTTTAGCTTCGACATATTCAGGAGCTTTTCTTTTACCATGAAATTGGCTTTGCCCAGTTGGCGGCCCTGCTCTGTATAAATCTCCACCCGATGGTCGCCGGGCACAAAGGTGCTCTCGCGGTCGCTTCCCCAGCCAGCCAGGTTTATGTATTGCTCCTGCGGCGAGTAACTAATGGTGGCTGCAAAAGAATAACCTGTAGGCGACGATTTAGGGTTAAAATAGAGTTCTCCGCCGGGCTTCATGTATTTTACCAGCACGTTCAGTGTGCCGGGCTTCTCGGCGAGCATGTGTACTTTCAGTCGGCTGAAAATGTATTTTATATCCTGCTTGTAAAAGGTGTCGCTAAATTCTTCTGGTTTGTTTGAGTTAAAGAAATCAAGCTTTTCTATCATGAAAGGCTGCAGGCGGGCAAGGTGCATGAATTTAGCGTTGGCTATAGCCAGTTCCTGTGTCAGCGCCTGGTCTTTTTGCTGCTGACTTGCCTGCAGGCTTTTGAGTTGCTGCACCCGGCGCTGTTGCTCCTGCAGGTTTTTTGCAAGCAGCTCCAGGTCGTTGGTTTTATGGTTTAGCGCCTCTTGCTGCGAACTGTTCTGTAGTTCCATTTCCTGCAGTTTCTGCTGCAGCACCTGTTTATGGGCAACAGCTGCCTCCATTATCTGTAGTTGCTCACCAAGCTGGGTCAGTTGCAGCTCTTTCTCTTGCAGGGCTTTGTTGCTGGCTGCTGCCTGGTTCGTAAGGTCTTTCGCTTTTTTCTGAAGTTCCTTTCCGGCATTAGCTTCCTGCTCCAGTTCCGCCACCTTTAGCTGAATAATGCTTTTCTGGCTATCAACTTCCAGTTCCAGCGCCTCCACTTGTTTGCGGAGCTGTAGTTGCTGCTTTTGCTGCTCTTCGAGTTCCTCTGCCTGCAACTGCAGCTGCAGTTGCAGTTCTTCCGCTTCTTGTGTTAGCTGCTGGGCTTTTAGTTGTAATTCCTCCTGAAGGGCTGCTGCCGCCGCCAACTCGGTTCGTTGGCGTTCTACGTCAGTTCCTTGAAGCAAAGCTTCTGCTTCGAGCTGCTGTACACGGTTCTGCAGCGTTAGGTTTAGTTGCGATTCGTCCTGCAGTTGTTGAGTGCGTTTTTTAGCTTCTGCCTCCAGGTTCGCAATGGTAGCTTGCAGCACATGCGCCTGGTGTGCCTCCGGATCTGCTATAAGCATCTCCTGCAGGTTGTGCTGCATCTTGCCCTGCTCTGCAGCCAGGTCTTGTTCCAGCGTTTCTATTTTCTGGTGCAGGTCGGTGTTAGTGCTCGCTGCATCTGTTAGTGCCTGCTCTTTGTTAAGTAGGGTTGCCTGCTGGCTGCTGATTTCCAGCTCCAGTTTTTGTATTATTTGTGCAAGCCTGGCCTGTTCTGTTTTAGACTCTTTTTCAGCAGTTTCCAGTTGGCTTTTTACCAGCAGATCGCGCGAGGTGTCTTGTAGTTCGCGGTCATGTAGCTGTTGCTCCAGTTGCTGCTTTTGCGCGCTTATTGCCGTCAGTTCATCCGCTTTTAATTTTATAGCAACTTGGTGCTGCTTTGCTGCCTGCTCCAGCTCGGCTATCTTGTTTTTCAGCCCATTTTTGTAATTCTCGGTTTCCAGTTCGAGTACCTGCAGCTTTTGTTGCAGCTGTTGTGCCAACCCAGATCCGGCCTCTTCTTTGGGGCTGTTCCTTTGGATAGCGGCTATTTCCTGCTCCAGTTCCTGTACCCGGGTTTTAAGTGCATTCCGGTCTGTTTTTACTTCAAACAGGTTTTTAATAAAATACTCCATCTCCTGGTTCAGGGCCTTTTTTTCCTCCTGAATAGATGAAATAAGCTGCTCCTGCTCGTTAATCTTAAGCTCCAGCCTCGATATCTGGAATTGCAGGTGTTTAGAGGCCGGGTTGGTGCTGAATTCCGATGGATTGAAACGGCGGGTGTCGTACGATCTTTTTTTCTCGTTATTCGACAAAATAGCATATGCCTCCTGAATTTCTTTAAAATAATTCTCGAAGAAGCGCTCTCCCTGGTTCAGATCAGGGTGTATTTTTTTAGAGAGCTTGCGGTAAGCATCTTTAATTTCAAGCTGAGAGGCAGTTTCTTGTATACCTAATAATAAGTAGTAGTTCTTAGTCATGTGTTTGCGGCCTAAAGGGTAAGCAGTAGTAAGAGGTGCCGGTGCTGGAGTACACCGGGTAATGGTGTACAATGCCAACAGAATAGCACTTCTTTAGCGAACTTTAAGTAAGATGTAAAGTAAGGATTTTTTGTAATAAGCTGCAAAAATATGAAAAAATTTCTGATAAAATTTATAAAGTGCAAAAATGGGAATGCCTGAAATGAAGCCATTGGGCTACCTGCCAGCTTTCCTTGCAGGTATTGAAAGTACAGGCAAGGATGTTTTGTCAGATTACTTAACCTGTTTCAGTGGTAGCTTTTCAATTATTCAAATAAAAATAGCCTCCAGAAGGTTTTGTATTCAAATTTTGCCAAGGGTCTGGCCAATATATTTTAGTTGATGGCACTCATAAATCAGAAGGAAATGGGGAAGGTGAAGGTGAGGTTAAAGCGCAAACCGCCCCAGCCAGGTTCAAGTTTATCGTTGTTACGGTTCCGGACAAGGTACTGGTCTTTTTCGCCAGGCACATGAAAGGCTCTGTTGCCACTGGCCAGGTACCCCACCGACAGCAGCGTGTGGAACCGTTCAGTCTGGTACTGAATTCCTGCATATGGCTTAACTCCTATGCCTAGAGCTGCATATTGTTCTTCGCTCGATTCCTGGTAATCGTAAACGCGGCTGTAAATCTCGTACCTGAGTTCACTGAAGAACACGTTTGCCTCGATGCCGGTTACAAATCCTAAGCGGCTTTCGCCTATGGGTTCGCTTCTGTCTAACTTTAGTCCCAGTGCTTTGTAGGTCACTATATTGTCAACCTTTATTTCACCGGAATAGTCTTCGTACGCAATGCGGCCTCCGGTGGAGCTTTGTTCGTAAAAAAAGCCAAGGCGGGAGTTTTCGCCCAGGTTAGTTAAAAGGTTAAAGCCTAGTTGCAGATGCGGACCAAAAGTGTCTGTTGCTTTGGCTTTTACTTCTACCGCCTTTATAAGTGTTTGCTGCATCTCCTTCATAGAAGCCATACGGAAGGTGCCATACCCGATTCTGGGCTCTATGTAAATTCTGGTCTGTGCTGCCACTGAGCCGGCAAAGAGCAGCAAGGGTAGCAGAAAGAGGCCTGTTTTTAACTTTTGCATGGGTTAGAGAGGGATGTAGCGGTTGTTAATAGCAAAAATCTTGTCGTTGTACACAAAAGCCGATCCGGGTGCCATATTCCCAAGTTTTCGTTTCAGCGCTCCGGTTTCTGTGTTATAGATGTAGAGGGCGTTATTTGCGAAGCCATATAAATAGCCGGAAGCGCCATCTATATCATAAGTATCCAGGATTGCCTCGGTAGCCAGTGTTTTAACTAAAGCACCCGTAGCTGTTGCATAAAACCGTACTGTGTTTCCGGTTACTACAACATACCAGGGCTTGGTAGGATGAAACTTCAGCGATGCCAGATCATGTGCCGGCAAGGCCTGCTGTTGCCAGCTACCATTGCTCTGCTCTTTATACAGCTCATTATTTACGCGCACCATGCCTCCGTCGGGACTTATGCTGGCTACTTTCGGAAATTGATTTGACCGATGCTTTGTCAGGACCTTTTGCTGCCCCATATCTACCACAAAAGCTGAGTCGCGGTAAAAGAGGCCACGCGCCACCAGCGCTAACCTGTTGGTATTGCTCACGCTCTCGATGCTGATGTTGGAATAGTTGGTGTGCGGGAGCAGGTCCTTAAACTGGTAAGTGGCTACTGTCTGCAGCGAAACAGGGTTAAGTTGGTGAAGAACATCTTTTAGAATGGCATACATGTATTGAGCATCTTCCGACACCACATTCTTATTCAGTTCTTGCAGGTACGACTGCTCAAAGTTGATAAAGCGGCTTTGCTTTACCTGAAGCGTAGTAGCATCTATTGTCTTAAAATAATCGTTGCTGAAAGTGAAGAACTGGTTTATGGCCGGCCTTTGGAGCATTTGCTGGCTGCCAAAAGGACCCCAGGCAGTGCCATAGCCAGCTACCTGCTTTTCAGTAAAAGATACATGCCAGTTTGGCAACTGGTTTGTATTGCGGGGGTAAGCCGCCAGTTTAAAAGTAAAGTTTTTGCCAAAGCCTGGGTCCGGAAACGTAACTACAGTATCGCTTATGCCGAAGGTGTAGTGGTAGAGGTCTGGCTCAGAAGTGAGTCCGTATTCCCTGAAATTTTTATAAAAGGGCGTAGCGCTAAACTTTATGGTTAGGGCATTGGTGGAAGTATAGGTTGCCTCCAGAATACTTGGTGATGGGTAATGGTAGCTGGCCGGTTGGCTATACAATCCGTTAAAACTGTTTGTGGCATATGTTACGATGTGATAGGTAACGGGGCCGCCCACATAGGCGTCATCTATCCAGGAGGTAGTGGCATTGTCTTCTATTGTTGTTACAGGTACGGAATAGTTGTTGCCATAAGACTTTAGAACCTGGTATTGCCGGAAGCCCATTCTTGTATACCGCTGCCATTCTACCTTTAGCTGACCATCGGCGGGGGCTATGCTTGTAATAGCCACAGCGCTGGGTGGGGCATTATCTATGTAAATGACCCAGGTTCTATAAATCTCGATTAGCTCTGCACCGCTTTTGTCGCCAAGGCTGCCGGAGCCCAAGTTGGTTATAGCAGATAAACGCAAGGTATGGTACCCATCTGTATACTGCGCAGATTGCAAATAATAGCTTCCGGATTGTGAATTTCCCTCACTAATAACATGGCCATCGAGCAGGAGTTGGTAACCGAATAATTCCCTGGCCGGCAACGATATACTGAAGCCTACTTTCAGGTTGCCTTGTACGGTAATCGTGTCTTTCTCCGGGTCGAGTTTCATTTCCGCAAAAATCTCAGGGTTTGGGTTTATTTCCTCGAAATGTTCGCCCGATGGCCTGTACTCGCAGGCAAAGCAAAGTCCTAAAAAAGCTGCATAAAGCAGGAGCAAAAGCTTTTTCATGAATACTGGAGATGCTAAATAATAGTATAGGATGAAGAGGTAATTCCGCGATGGAAACTTTGGGTTTAAAGAAGTAGAAGACTTGTTTCTATTCAGAAATGGTATGCTAAAATTATAAATAAAACAGCTGTTGCTTTAGACTGCGTCCTCATGCGTGCCGACTATTCCACAGCCTCTGGCCGCCTATAATCTCTTTTGCCGGGGCTATTGTGGAATTGGATCTGGCAAAGCAGTAAGCTATAAAGTTTTCATTTCATCCGTTATTTCTCCTGCACCAGCCTAACAGTCTCACAATTCCGGAACATAACATCTCTCGCTTATCAGATTATCCTAATGAAAATGCCCTTCCAAAGCTAATCGAAGTATTTTTTGCCAAGGGGAACACCGGTCAAAGTGCCTGATAGTTTGTCCTGACTTATTAGGTTATGATGTAGAGCTTATGTTAGGAGTGCAAAGTAACTGAAAATTATCATAAAAATTAGCTGGATTGTTCTCTCGCCCCGAAATAAATTTTAGTGCTTTTAAAGCCTGCGAACAGCAATCTCTATCTTTTAAACAGGAGGGCTTTATTTAGATGACGATACAATTGATCGGAAATAAACAGTTGATTTTTTCACTTTCATCAGGATTAAGATAAAATCTTGTGTCCTGCTTCCCGGAGCGCTGCAAATTCAGATTCCGGAAAGTTATGACGCCGACTACATTGCTTCTGCTGGTTTGCCAAAGATGACGCATATCATTGGTTTTGGCAGCTCTAACAATGACCTTCGTTTGTGCCGGTTTTGCAGCAGAAGCCTGTGGCTTTAGCCTGCTTTTTACCTTCCGGAACTTACAAATCCAGCGCTTCGGGCAACACGGCACAAATACCCAAAACTGCACCTGCCGCTAAAAAGGAAGTTAGCAGGCCTTGAGTTTCTGGGATTTTAACAGCAGCCAACAACTGAGAATAAGGGTGGCTCATAAAGTTTTATCATAAATAAATTATCTAATATAAAAGAATGATGGGTATTTTAAATCAATTTGAACTTGCCGGCAAAACTGCGCTGGTAACCGGTAGCGACACAGGTCTGGGGCAAGCCATGGCCATAGCACTTGCCGAGGCCGGAGCCGATGTAGTAGGTGCCTCTAACGCTGACGCTATTCTGGGCGGAGACACAGAAAAGGCAATACTGGCACTGGGCCGTAAATTTACAGGCTATGTTGTAGATATTTCGGACAGAGACAGCTTGTACCATTTTATTGGCGAGGTAAAGGCCAACCACACCATAGATATACTGGTGAACAACGCAGGCATGATTCTGCGGCAGCCCGTGGCGGAGCACCCCGATGAGTGGTGGGACAAAGTGATTTCGGTGAACCTGGATGCGCAGTTTATCTGCACTCGCGAGTTCGGCAAAGACATGGTCGCCAGGGGGAGCGGCAAAGTTATATTTACCTGCTCGCTGTTAAGTTTCCAGGGCGGTATAAATGTGCCTGGTTACACAGCAAGCAAATCGGCAGTGGCTGGTTTGGTTAAGGCCTTTGCAAATGAGTGGGCTGCTAAAGGTGTGAACGTAAACGGCATTGCTCCTGGCTACATCGCCACCAATAATACCGAGGCGCTCCGAGCCGATCCGGTTCGTTCTAAATCCATCCTGGACCGCATTCCGGCCGGACGTTGGGGCGAGCCGCAAGACTTTAAAGGCCCGATCGTATTTCTTGCGTCTGAGGCTGCTGCTTACGTAAATGGCGCTATTCTGTTAGTTGATGGCGGCTGGATGGCACGCTAAGTCTTTATTATTGCTTTCATAAAAATAGCGTGGCTCTGCAGAGGGGTCACGCTATTTTTATGAAAGCCTGTTTCTGCTGTTCTTACGCAAGCCGGCTACAACTATGTTCAGGTTCAGATGACCAATTATTCAAATGAAAATGGCCTTCAGAAGGTTTTTCGAGGCTAAACATCCAAGGGTTGCTTCACATTTCTGTTCTTCAAAACCAAAATTCTCCAGTAGCTTATAAGTTGCTGTTGTTACCATACCTTCTAAGTAATCATCCTGAATGGCTTATCAGCAGAAAGCCTGCTTCGTCAGCCATTTTATCAGAAGATGCTAAGCCAAAGCATCTCCACAGAAAGTAGGGCTAAATTAAACTTTAACGATTTAGTAACCTTTAAATCTGCTTTATAGCTTTTTGATAATATTCAGGTGCCTTTCTCTTAACATGAATAGAATACTTTTGCCCAACGTTACAGCAGGCCGAAAAGGCAAAGGTTAGAAAACTTTAAGAACCTTTGTTCGTGCCGGCTTTACAGCTGAAAAGGCAATTGCTGCATTTTTATGTTATTCAGCAAATGAGAAAGTAATTGCTGTTTTGGGTCACAGCATAGGCGCTGACCATTAAATCCAGAATTTCTGCCAGGGCATTGCCTTTGTACTGGTATAAAGCCTACAGGGGGCCTTATTCTATAGCATGCTTATCACTAATATAAACGAATAGAAATATGTGTGTAAGATTACAGTTTTTAAAGCCCATTTTTCAGGGTATGTGTGTCGTGTCCTTATTAGGGGCCATGCCTGCTCATGCAGGAGACCGACCTGCAAAGTTTGTATCTGAAGCAGTTCAGCAAACCAGGGCCCTAACAGGTAAAGTAACCGACGAGAGAGGGGAGCCTTTGCCGGGAGCATCTGTTATGGTTGTGGGAACTTCTATAGGTACCGTTACTGATTTGGATGGGAATTTTGAGCTTGCCTTGCCAGCAGGATCAGAGGTGATTGCAGTTTCTTTTGTTGGCCATAAGACACAGCAGATAACTGTAGGCAGCGGAACAAGAATAGACGTAGCCTTAGCTGCAGATGCCTCCTTCCTAGACGAGTTGGTGGTGGTAGGATACGGATCGCAGAGCAGACGGGAAATAACCGGAGCAGTTTCTAAAATAGATCCTGAAGCTATCAAGACCATTCCTACTGCCAGTGTAGAGGAAATGCTGGACGGAAGGCTGCCGGGTGTGCAGGTGTTAAGCGATAACAGCCCAGGTGGTGGAGTGAGTATTCGGGTACGTGGCTATGGTACTATCAACAACAACGATCCACTTTATATTATAGATGGTGTGCCAGTGTCTAATGGTTTAAATGCCATTAATCCTGCTGATATAGAAACCATACAAGTGTTGAAAGATGCTGCTTCAGCCTCTATTTATGGCTCAAGAGCTGCTAACGGCGTAGTCGTTATTACGACCAAACAAGGCAAAACAGACCGTACTACTTTAGATTTTGATGCTTACACTGGCGTGCAGAAGGCATTTAACCTGCCTCGCATGCTAAATGCACAGCAGTATGGCGATATGCTCTGGCAGGCAGCCAAAAACGACGGAAGCACACCAGGAAGCGACATATATGGTAACAACCCCGACAATGCCGTTATTCCGGCCTGGCTCAACAGTGCGCAAACCATACCGAGTGCCGATGTAGATTGGGTACGCGAAATCATGAGGCCAGCCGTTGTGCACTCCTACAACCTGTCAGCATCGAAGGGCGACGAGAAGGGGCATCATGCACTTTCTCTTGGGTATTTCAACGAGGAAGGTACCATTAAACATACAGGCTTCGAAAGGTTTTCTGCCCGCTTTAACTCTAGCTATAAATTCAAAAATTTAATTACGGTAGGCGAAAACTTTACAGCGTCGTTAACCCGCTCTGTAAATGCAGGTACAAACAGCTCGCTGGGTAGTATTGTGTATAATGCCTTTCAGTTTCCTTCTATTGTGCCGGTAAGAGATATTAACGGCAATTATGGAGGAAACCCACTGAACGACATCAGCAACCCGCTGGGTAGCCTGGACCGGGCAAAGGACAATGTTAGAAAGCGGATTTCGGCAATAGGGAACGTGTTTGCAGGTGTAGAGCTGAAGGATTTCTCTTTCAGAACAAACCTGGGAATTGATTTCCAGAGTCAGAATTACAGAGGGTTTTCGCCTGTTTACAACGAGATGCTTTCGCTGAACAATGTAAACTCACTCAGCACCGAAAATAATTTTAACTACCAGCTCACCTGGTCGAACACGGTGAACTACCTGAAAAGCTTTGGCAAGCATAACCTTGATGCCTTGGTAGGGCAGGAGGCTATTCAGTATTATTACGAAGGCTTTTCTGCTTCACGACAGAACTTTCTGTACGAAAATCCAAACTTCCGGTACCTGACTTATGGTGCCGATAATCAGTTGAATAATGGGAATGCCAACGCGTGGTCTCTACTCTCTTATTTTGGTAGAGTTAACTACAATTTCGACCAGAAGTACCTGCTGAGCTTTACACTCCGTAGAGATGGCACTTCACGACTTAGCAACAATAAGTGGGGAACCTTCCCGGCAGTGTCGGCAGGATGGCGTATTAGTGACGAAGATTTTTTTGGAACAGATGGTATGTTCAGCTCCCTGATGGTGCGTGCCAGCTGGGGGCAGGCCGGAAACCAGCAGGTGCCAGCTTACTCCACCGTAGACAGTTATTATAACAATGCAAGACATTCCGATTATGCCATAGACGGCTCTCAGGGTTCTGTACACCAGGGGTTAATCCAAACCAGAGTGCCTAACCCTAATTTAGCCTGGGAGGTTACGCAGCAAACAAACGCCGGATTCGATCTGGGCCTTTTTGATGAGAAGGTAGCTTTTACGGCAGATTTTTATCACAAGACCACCAACGATGTACTGGTTTATTCTCCTATTCCGCCTACATATGGTGGCTCTAATGACGGAACCTGGATTAATGGTGGCCAGATGAGGAACATCGGATTGGATCTTGCCGCAAACTACTTCGGGAATGCAGGTAATCTGTCTTACAACATAGGTGTAAACGCATCAACTTACAAAAACGAGCTGACCAGGCTGGATGGTATTTCTTATTTAGGTATACCGGCCTCTTCTCTGCATAGCGTAAACTTTGGCCAGGAAATTACAAGAAGTACAGTTGGTCAGCCAATCGGAGCTTTCTTCGGCTTTGAGTCCGATGGAATTTTTCAGAACACGGAAGAAGTAACTGCGCATCGTGTTCAACCCAATGCGAAACCCGGCGACATACGGTTTAAAGATGTTAACGGCGACGGGGAGCTGAATGGCAACGACCGTACTTATATCGGATCTCCACACCCGGATGTAATACTAGGGCTAACAGTGGGCTTAAACTACAAAGGCTTCGATCTGAATATGTTGTTTAATGGCAGCATCGGCAACGACATCTATAACCTGACCAAGTACAAAACCGAGTTCTTTAACCAGGCATCTTATAACAAAGGATCTGCTGTGCTGGCTGCCTGGACTCCGCAAAACCCAGGGGCAACCGTACCGCGTCTTTCACTAGATGATCCTAATAATAACATAAGACCTTCGTCTTATTACCTGGATGACGGTTCCTATTTCAAGCTATATAACATGCAGGTAGGCTATACTATTCCTAAAGAAAAAATAGCTGGTATCGACCTGAGAGTGTACCTGCAGGGAACTAACTTATTTACTATTACCGGCTATAGTGGCATGACGCCGGAAATAGGTCTGCAAAATTACAGTTCCAGCAACCGTAACCTCGACATAGGAGTTGATCGTGGTATTTATCCTCCTTCCAGAACCTTTGTATTAGGGGTTAATTTTAAACTTTAAAACTATGTTGAAGATGACTTTTTTCAGAAATAACTATACGGCAAAATTAATAGTGGCTGCCCTTGCGGTGTTTTCTTCTTCCTGTTCTGATGATTACCTGGAAGAAATGACCTACGGAGAAATTTCTCCTGCCGAAATGACAAGCCCGGGAAATGTTGACAGAGCCATAATAGCGGCATACAGTACGCTAAACGGGCAATACGATGCCTCCAGTAGTGCTTTCAATTCGCCTGCCTCTAACTGGAGCTTTGGCGATGTGGTTTCGGATGATGCCTACAAAGGCGGAGGAGGTACCGGTGATCAGAATAACATTCACCTGTTGGAAATCTTCAATGTGAATCCGACTATTATTGATGTGGAGCGCAAATGGGTGGCGCTCTTCGAAGGGGTGAAAAGAACGAATGAAGCCATGAGGCTGCTGCAGAGCTCAGAAGAATACAACCCGACTTTAAAAGAGAGTCGCATGGGGGAGTTGTACTTTTTGAGAGGGCATTATTACTTCGAACTGAAAAAGATCTATAACACCATTCCGTACATAGATGAGACTGCCGCCACAGTAAACGATTATGCTGTTTCGCACACGCAGTTTACGTCGGAGCAGCTTTGGGATAAAATAGAGGAAAACTTTACCAAAGCCTATGAAAGGTTACCAGAGAGCCAGGAGCAGGTAGGGCGCCCGAACAAAATGACGGCAAAAGCTTACCTGGCAAAAACGTACATTTTTCAGAAGCAATGGAGAGACGCATTAGAGGCCGCTAATGAGGTTATTAACAGCAACAAGTACAGTCTGTTGCCTCATTTCAGAGATGTGTTTCTTCCTGAAAACGATAACAGCTCAGAAATTATATTTGCTGTGCAGCACTCAGTGCTCGATGGTGCTCCAGATAATTATAACGGCAGTATAGGAGATCGTTTGTCAGCTCCTGGTGGACCTTTTTACTCGCAATATGGCTTTCACCGGCCGTCTCAAAACCTGATTAACGCTTATAAAACCAATGCTAACGGCATGCCGGTTCTGGACAATGTTAACCTGGCCGGAACAGATTTTGTTGACCCCAGGCTAGACCATACAGTAGGCAGACCGGGTATTCCTTATCTGGATTTAGGCGTGTTATACGAAGCAAACTGGGCCCGCGACTTATCTACTTACGGACCATTTGCACCTAAAAAGCGCATCGTGTCTGCCAACTCTCCTTATCAGACAGATACCTGGCCATACATCAGCGCGCTGAACTATTACATTATACGTTACGCCGACTTGTTGCTCTGGAAAGCAGAGGCCCTGGTAGAGCTTGATGACTTGGAAGGTGCGAGAGCTGTGGTAAACCAGGTAAGAGGAAGAGCGCGTGATAGCCGGTATGTTATGAACCTGGCAGGAACAGCACCAGCCGCCAACTACAAGATCGAAACCTACAGTGCCACCTGGGCAGATAAGGTTTCCGCACGCGAAGCTGTTAGAACCGAACGCAGGTTAGAGCTGGCGATGGAAGGCCACCGCTTTTTCGATTTAGTACGCTGGGGAGTGGCGGCAGAAACCATTAACAACTATTTAGCAGTCGAGAAAACAAGACGCACTCACCTGACGAACGCAAACTTTACCGAAGGTACGCATGAGTATTTACCTGTACCGCAAAAGTACTTCGATGTTCTGGAGAGCATGAAATAGCAAACGCTGCCAGGGCTTCAAGTAAAGGCTATAGAATACCCTTGGCGAAATTTAACTGAAATTGCTTCCGAAGGCCATTTTCATCTGAATAATTGGAAAGCGTTCCGATAACTTAAGTAAATACATCCTGATATGGCAGGCAGCTGGTGAAAAAGCTGTCTGCCATATTTATCATTTACATTGACCTTAATGAGAATTTTAGTAATACTGATTATCAGTCTGTTATCTGGCTGCCGAATGTTCGTAGGAGGCGCGCAAAAAGAAACAGCGCTTAAAAAGAACAAAGATACACCTGCAGAGAAAGTAAATGTTTTTCTAGGTTCTTCCGGCGACCATGGGCAGCTATCGCCGGCAGCGTCTTACCCGTTTAGCATGTTGAGTATTGGCCCTCAGACGTACCCTTCCACACACATGGGATACGATCATAAAGCCAGGCAATTCCTGGGCTTTACACACAACCGTTTCGAAGGAGTAGGCTGTATGGGTAGTGGAGGTAACATTCTGGTCAAACCTTTTCTGGGAGAGTTCCCGGATACATCGCAGCTTTTAAAAGCAGAAGAAAACGCAGGACCGGGCTATTACAGCGTCGGGTTCAAAAATAAGATTAAAGCAGATCTTGCTGTCTATAAAAACAGCGGCCTGCACCGTTACCAGTTTCCTGCCGGTAAAAAAGGAATCTACATAGACCTGAGCCATGCTTTTGTCGGGCGCTTTGTAGCAGAAGAACATACCGCTACAGGTAATACAGTAAGCGGCTGGATAGAAGCTCAAACCACCTGTAGTGCCGGCACCTATCGGCTCTATTATGCCATGCGGTTTCGGCAGCCAGTAAATTTGGAGGCTATAAATAAGCACGAATTAATTGCCTGGCTGGATTCTGACCTACAGGAAGCTTCTCTGGAAGTAGCTTTCTCGTCAGTTGATGTAGCGCACGCCGTTGCTGCCTTAGCCAATGAGTCATTAGAGGAAATGAGCCGGAAGAGTGCCAGCGACTGGAACGAGCTTTTGGCGCGTATTGAGGTAAAAGGCAACCCGGAACGGGAAAAGCTATTTTACTCTTTGCTATATCGTGCCGTGCAGTCGCCCTATGTTATTTCTGAAGAAGACGGAAAATACCGCGCTATAGATGGCTCTCTGCAAACATCAGAGAACACCATGTATAACGGGTGGGCAATTTGGGACAATTACAAGACACAGTTGCCATTGCTTTCTTTTGCTTACCCGGAGAGGTTCCAGGATATCTCTTCGTCTATAGCTAACCTGTACCCTTACGGCAAAAAGGACTTTGCCACGACACATGAGCCCTCTAACACCGTGCGTACCGAGCATGCCATTGTGGTGCTGCTAGATGCTTACCGGAAAGGCTATAAAATCGATTTCACTGCCATCCTGGATTCGCTTCAAGCGGAGGTAGAAAGGCTGGACTATGCAACTCCTGACAAAGCCTTAGAATCGTCTTATGATGCCTGGGCCTTGTCGCAGATACTGAAAGAGCTAAAGCAAGACCAGCTGAGTGAGAAGTATAAGCAGAAGGCCTTAAGATACAAAGCGTATTGGGAAAAAGATTTTAAGGATCTAACAAAAGAAGATGTCAACAGAATGTCTGCCCGCAACATGTACCAGGGTACGATCTGGCAATACAGGTGGTCTGTACCTTTCGATGTGAAAGGATTAATAGAGCTGACCGGCGGCGAGAAAGCTTTTCTAATCCAATTAGACACCTTCTTTAACAATGACTATCATAATCGAGCGAATGAGCCAGACCTACAGGTACCCTTGCTGTACAATGCAACTTCCGAACCCTGGAAATCGCAGGCGCTAGTGCATCAGTTGGCAGTAGATACGGTGGTGCAGCATTACTTTAACGATAACAGCAGAGGGATCGGCTCTTACATCGGCGTTATCTATAAAAATCAGCCGGAGGCTTATTTAAGAACCATGGATGATGATGCAGGTGCTATGTCGGCCTGGTTTGTTTTAACCTCCCTGGGTATTCAGCCCGCCTGTGTGGGCTGGCCGGTATATTACCTCAATGCCCCGCTATTCGAATCAGCTGAAATAAAATGGCCGGATGGGAAAAAGTTTAAAATCCGGGTAGAGAACTATACCGATAAAAATTGCTACATCAAACAGGTAAGCTTAAACGGCGTACAGCTCGAGCGTAATTGGCTAACACAGAAAGAAATTATGGCAGGAGGAGAGCTTATAATAACAGCCTCCGATAAACCTGAGAAAAGCTGGGGAATCCAAAACCAATTTGTACCCAGCCTTGATCTTCTGAAGTAAATAAACTGACACAAGTATCAAGAAACAAGACTTTTTACTGGAATCTTATCTACAGGCTCTTCTATAAATAAGGGCGAACCCATACTGTTAAATTTAATTTTTTCCTGATGCTTAAAGCAACAACAGCTCAGCTACCTAATTTTCTGGCAATCTAAACTTCAAAATTTAGTAACATGTATTATTCAAAACGATTTTTCATACTCTTACTAACAGCATTCGCAGGACTTGCCGCTGCAACAGATACGCTTGCGCAATCTCAAACCATAGCATCGGGCCAGGCAGCAACTTCAGGTAACTTTCCGAAAAAGTTGCTTCTCCACAAGACGTTCAATTTCCTGGAAGTGATAGATGAGTCTGCTGTTGTGCGGAAGGAGGTAAAGCAAAATGCCGTACTTCGTAGCCTGGCCCAGCAGTATGCCGGTAGAGCGGAGAGGGCTTTGTCTTCCTGCCAGGATGCAACCTGCTATGCTTCCGCATTAAAGTGGAGTGACCAGGAAATAGCCTCTGTTACAAAAGAACTTAACAGCCTGTACATAAAGAACAAGCGCTTTAAAAAGGCAGTCACCAAGGCGCTTCAGGCAGAATCTTATCATCTTAAATATAAAGGAGAAATAGATTCAACCACCATCCGGAAAGCCTGGGAAGATACTGCGTTGGGCCTGAATCATATTTTAGATGTATATGTAGGAGGAACAGGCGCAAGGTATCCTGCCATAGATTCCATCAGTTTCAATACAACAGATCCGGAATTTCTGGCCTTGCTACAGCAGGAGCTTCAACAAAATATACATGCGCAGGAAGCCTTGTTTTACAAGCTGCCTCTGCAAGCGGCCTTAGGAGCACTTGAACTGAATGGCCGCGATGAAGCTGCCCGATACGAACCCCTGCAGGATGGCTATAACCGAAAGCCTTATGAAGCCAGTAAGCGCACAGTCTGGAATAAGTACGCGTACAGCATGATTCTCGTGCTGGGCCACGGGCCAGAAGATCCGGCTACTGCCCTGGATGAAGGTGGCGCGCATTATTGTGAAGTGGCCGCTAAAATGTACAAAGAAGGCGTAGCCCCCTTTATTGTTGTTTCCGGGGGAAATGTGCACCCTTACAAAACACCATTTAATGAAGCGGAGGAGATGAAGAAGTACCTGGTTACTAACCTGGGAGTTCCGGATGAGGCTGTTTTTATAGAGCCACATGCCCGCCATACCACTACTAATCTCCGAAATATTAGCCGGATGATTTACAGCTTCAACATGCCCGATCAAAAACCTGTACTAACACTAACAAACTCTGATCATAGCCAACACACACTCACTATCAGTGACAGGTGTATGCGTGAGCTAGGTTACTTGCCGTTCCGGGACATGAAAAAGATAAGTGACGAGACAAATGCTTTCTTCCCGGTACCGGAGGCGCTTCGGGTTAACCCTTATGAACCCTTAGATCCGTAGCAGGTAGCAATAGTAGGAATTTTGATAATGATAGAATATAGATTATGGAAGGGGAGAGGATCGCCTGCTGCTAAGGCATAGGTAGAATACATTGGTGCTGGTTTCTCACGAAGAATTTCGATTGCACAACGTTGGCGTGTGTACGGGAGGTAGGCCTACTTCGTGCTACTATAACTGTTTTCGAACTTTTGAAAAGAGTCGTTTATTGTGCATGATGGCTAAAAGGAGCATGGTTATGTCCAAGTCCCTTTTTTGATTGGCAAACTCCTACTGCCTGCAACAAAAAATGCCAACTAGACCCTTGGATTAATACTGATGAAAATACTTTGGAAGGCTATTTTCATTAGAATAATTAAGGAGTAGTTATTACTTACTGCTACAAACCTGACTTATTTTGTTTTAAACGCTAGTGCATGTAGTTAGGAAATTATAATTTAACCTTAAATAGTTTTGGCACCTGTTAGGATAAACTATCGGATATCTGGGGTGGTTGAATGCAAAAGAAGCGGATAGATCAAACATAAAAAATCCTCTCAGCATGCTGAGAGGATTTCCAAGTGGTCGCGAAGGGAGTCGAACCCCTAACCTTCTGATTCGTAGTCATGACGATGGCCTTTATTGTTAGTTTTATATATTCATAAAAAGCCTGTATTTAGCCAATTTAAGCGGTTTTTGTTTCTCCTTGTTTAGCGATATTCCTTGACTTTTTGATGGTTTGTGTGCAAATTGTGTGTACAGAAAATTATTTGCACACACATGATACCTGTACTTACTTCCGTCATGCTGGATACCAGAAGGACCTTGAAAGACGGTTCTTTTCCGGTAAGGTTAAGGCTGACCTACCAACGACAGCGCAAGTACTACAACACCGGCTACTCTTTAAGGGAGGCAGAATTCTCCAAAGTTCAGGCTGAAAAACCTAAGGGGAAGTACAAGGAGCTGCAGATAGCCTTCCAGGCAATAGAGCAAAAGGCTTTAGGTATCATTCGAAGCCTGGATGTCTTCACATTTGAACAGTTCGAAAAGAAGTATTTAAAAACGGCCGTCAAAAATGATGTCTTCACTGCCTTCGAGCAACAGATCAAAAAGCTGGCGGAAGAAGGCAGGGTAGGGACAGCCAGTAGTTATGAGAGTGCCAGTCTTAGCCTGCTCTCTTATATTCACAAGGACCCATTAACCAGGAACAAAGGTTTAACCAGGGCTAAAGCAAATGAGAAAAAGGAAAATCTGCTGAAAAAGCGGAAACCCCTGGCTTATGCCGCTGTCACGATTGATTTCCTGATGGGCTATGAGAAGTGGATGCTTCTACACGGTAGTTCCATAACCACTATCGGTATCTACCTTAGAGCGGTCCGGGCCATTTACAACAATGCCATAGCTGCCGGAGAGGTGACCGTAGACCTGTACCCGTTCGGCAAAAGGAAATACCAGATACCTTCCGGGCGGAATGTGAAGAAAGCCCTGACATTGGCAGATATCGAGAAGATATTCTCCTACCAGCCCGCCTCTGAAAATGAAGGCCGGGCACGGGACCTGTGGGTTTTCTCCTACCTATGCAACGGGATCAATGTAAAGGATATAGCCCGGCTGAAATACAGGCAGCTCGATAAAGACACCATCACATTTATCAGGGCTAAAACGGAACGCACCAGTCGTCAGAATATTAAAGCTATTACGGCCATGAGAACACCGGAGATAGACGAGATCATCGAGAGATGGGGCAATAAGCCTGCTTACAGTGATACTTATGTGTTTCCCTTGCTTGAGCCGGAGCTATCGGCGGAGAGGGAGCGAGCAAAGATTCAGCATGCCACCAAAACCATCAACAAGTACATTAAGCGAGTGGCGGCTGCGGTTGGCATTGAGAAGAATGTGAGCACTTATACGGCCAGGCACTCATTCTCCACCGTTCTCAAACGAGCAGGAGCGCCCATAGAGCTTATCTCCGAATCATTGGGGCACTCTAATCTAAGGACTACCGAAAGCTACCTGGATAGCTTTGAGGATGATGTGAAGAGGCAGTACACAGCGCAGCTGACAGCATTTAAAAACAATAGTCTCTAATAAATTCAATCAAGCTTATGTCTTTTAGATTGGTCTTAGTAAAATGAGCAATGATTTAATTTTACACTTTGCAATCTGCGAAATTTGTCGATCTTGAAAACAAATAGTGTTGTGTGTTCACAGAACATCTAACAGCAACCTGGATACCCTGTTTGCGGAATCAACCACACTGATAAAGAGAGAAAAATACAACTGAAGAACCTGTGCTATGCCTGATTTACCGTCTAATAATCCAGCGGAAGAGCAGCTTTACGGAAGGGTTGCGGAGTTAATAGAACTTGCCCGCCGGAAAATGATTACCAGCGTGAATACCACAATGGTAAAACTTATTTTAAGATAGGCAGACTCATTGTAGAGCATGAGCAGCAGGGGAAAGAGCTTTTCTGTAAATAACTTTCAAAACATGCGACAGCTTCACCTAACGCAGGAGGTGAAACGGCAGCTGCCGACAACGTAAGCTTCTTTAATCCACTCAATGGCAACGCGGCGTATGCATGGGTGTAGGAAAAAGCAGGCCAAAGTTTCAATTAGATGTTCTGCACTATATAGGCACTTAGGTAGTAACCTTTGATAGCCAAAACTTTTTGATGGTTACTCTTGGTTGGTGCCTCCTGCTTCCTTGCTTTCTGGTGTCAGTTGTTTCGCCTCCAGTTCCTTCACCCATGCCGCTGCCTCCTCCGGATTAAGTGCGTAGGTAGAGTCCGCCCACCGTGCCGCCTCCGGGTAGGTCTGGCGGACCAGCCGGAACCTGACCTCACTTTCCCGCAGCCTGCTGTTCTCCCGGTACAGACTCAGGCATCCTCCGGCTACTAGAGCGGTTATCAGCAGGAGCATCACACCCCCCAGTATAAAGCCCCGGGACCTGTCCTCGAAGTGGTGGTGGTGCCGGACAGGCAGTACCTTGGGCAGCCTGGTGATGGTGTCCCGGAACGAGTTAATCTGGGCGTAGATCTGCAGGGCGGGCATACTGAAGTCATGCCGCCTGATGAGGGCTTTGAGCTCCTCTAGCTGCCTGGAAATGTCGGGTGTAGGAGGTGCCTGCTTCTCTTGCTCTATCTCTTCCGCTTGTTCGGGCCTGGCTGGAGCCGGATCCTTTTGCTGCTCGAGCTTTTCGAGCCGCTTGCCATGGAGGGCCAGCACGCGCTCTGCGTCGGCCACCCGTTCTTCCAGTTCCTGTGGTGTCATAGGTGTCTTCTTTTTTTCTTTCTGCGTTTCTTTTTCCTGAAATGACCTGTAGTTAGCGGCTCCTCCGGCTGGCCCTGGGTTGGTATCAGGTTGCTGTGGCGCCGCGGAAAGAAGTCATCAGTAATTGATATTTTTTCCGGTACAGGAGCCAGGCTAGCCTGGTGCCGGGGCTGTAGTTTTGTTCCCGGAGTAGACAGCGCTTCCTGCTGCCTGTTGCGCTCCAGTTGTTTGCTGATGCCCTTGTAGCTGAAGTTCCGGGAAATGGCCGAGCCCTTGAAGCTGATCTCCCCCTGGCGGAAGCTGATCCCCTGCACCTGCTCCGTGCCGCCCTTGTACTTGTAGTGAAGCGAGATGCCTTTCTGCTGCAGCAGCGCCTCCAGCTCCTGCCAACTGGTAGCCTTGCCCAGGGCGGAGCTAATGGCATCGTGCAGCGCGTACTTTGTCTTGTCCGCCCCTGTGAGGTACTGGCGGTTCACCTGCGCTTTTCCCGGTGCCAGGTAATAGCCGTGGCGCTCGGTCATCTCCCGGCACACCCGGGCGTTGCGGTGCCGCTGCAGTTTGTCCGGGATGGTTTTGCCGTGGTAGTCCATCCGGTTGTAGACGATGTGCAGGTGCGGGTGCTCCCGGTCGCGGTGCTCGACCACCAGGTACTGCGTGTCTTTGATGCCCATCTTCTCCAGGTACTCCCTTGCCCGCTCCGCCATCACCTGCGGGCTGAGCTTCTCCCGGTCATGGATGCTCCAGCTCAGGGCGATGTGGCCCACGGCCTTGCCCAGTTCCGGGTTGAGCTGGCGCTGCAGGCGGAAGTCAGCGACCATGGCCGAGACGGAATCCGTGCGGATGCCCTCCGCTTCCAGCACCCGCGCCCCTTCTTTCTGCACCACGTAGCGCACGCAGCCCGAAAAGCTTTTGCCGATCATGACCTTGCCGATCATCTGCGGGAGAGGTCTTGCAGGAGGCGGTTGATCTCCTCGAGGGCCAGGCGGCACTTGCCCTGCACGGAGAGCAGCCCCTCGCGGTGGGCCAGGCGGGCGAGTTGGTTGAGGTTGTTGGCCAGCCCCGAGAGCATGCGCAGCAGGGCCGCCTCCTCCGGGGAGAGCCGTGCCACCACCGTTGCCTTTTTGGCGGCCACCCGGAACCAGGCTGAGGTACTCAGCCCCGCCTCCCGGGCCTTGCCCCGCACCAGTAGCCGCTCGGTCTCCGTCAGCCGCACCACCAGGGTGCAGCTGCGCTTGATGCTTTTAGCGGGGCGGCCCCCTTTCTTTCGCTGCGGTCCCTTCCGCTCGTCTATAGCCGTTTCCATGTTTTTGCTTCAGTTAGGTTGTTTACAACATTCCCTGCTGCGACCACCGGGAGCACAGGGGCAGCAATAGGTTTTTGTATGACAAAAACACAAACTTGCTCCCACTTTCAAACCCTCTCTTCACGAGGCAGGAAGGTGGTGCCCCTTCAAAGCCCCGGCCCCCGCCGCTGCCGCTTTGCCCGCTGCTTCCGTGCCGCGAGGTAGTCGTTCACGTCCTGATGGCTTTGGTAGAAGGAGGAGGCATCGATAGCCTTGGTATGGGATTGGAGCAGCCGCTCGGTCAGCCGCCTCCCGGCCTCATCCCGGTCAAGGAACAGGTATATCTCCTTGTGCCTATCCAGCAGCTCTAGGCTCCTGCCCGCCAGCGCCACGGAGTTGAGAATGATGAAATTCGTGCTGGGTTGCACCTGGTGTTTAAGCTCGAGCAGGGAGAGGAAATCCAGGAAGCCCTCCAGCACGCAGACGGTTTTCCCTCCCTTGTCGAGAAAGGTGATGTCCTTGGGGGAGGAGGAACCCTTGAACCAGGCGTTGCGCAACTCGTAGCCGCCCGAGCGGTTGGCAAAGCCGACAGCCCGGTGCTCCCTTTCCCCGAGGGCGAAGCGCACCTCCCGGCAGTAGGCGCTGGCCGTGCCGTGCCGGATGCCCCGCCCCCGGAGATAAGCGGCCAGCTCGCTGCCCCGGCGCAGGGGCTGTGTCTCCAGGACCCTGATACCGGAAGAGGTGCCGGGTAAATGGGCATTCTCCTTTTGAACGGTGTCCCTCCGGATGGCCGGCAGGTTCGGGAGATGGTCCGGTTGCTTCCGAGGGAATGGGTTTGCCTGTGAAAAGAAGAACCCTTCCGAGAGGAGCCGGATGGTCTCCTTCACCTGGCCGTTGCCGCACAGGCGCAGGGCCAGGTCGAAGAGCTTGCCGCCCTCGCCCGCGCCATGGTCGTACCAGCGGTTGAGCCGGGTGCTGACCTTGAAGGAGGGGGTGCGCTCGGTCGGGCGGATGGGGGAGATGTACCACCAGTCCGCGCCGCGCGTGTAGGCAGGCCGGAAGCCCTGGCTGGCCAGGAAGTCGGTGATGGCCAGGCCGCTGTTGATCTGCTGTATGTTCATGTTTTTCCCTTTCAGAAGCAGTGTGAAAATGACCGGGTAGGAGCTATGCCTTTTTCTGATGATTTGATGAGTTGTGCCTTTAACTGATTCATAATGAATAAAATACCCGCTCATCATAGGCTCATCACGCTGTTTGGCTATGATGAGCCTGCTCATCGTGCTCATCATTCCTCATCAAAAGATAGATACAATGATGAAGGTGTAAATAGCTGATTTACAAGGTTTAGCAGTTGTTTTCAGGTGCTCTCATCAAACTTTTGCCGGATCCAGTCCTGGCAAACGCTGTAGTAGCGCCCTGTGAGGCGCACCTGGCAGGGCTCCCCCTGGGCGTTGTAGTGGTAGGTAATATACATCAGGCTGTTGGCGACCGGTAACAGTTGCCACTCCCCCTGGAGCACCTGCCGCACCTGCTGGCGCGTGAGGCGGGGCTGGTGGCGCCGGAGTAGCTCAAGCAGGTCCTTGGCCGTGAAGTGCAGCTCCTGCTCGCCCGTGGCCTCGAAGAGCTCCCGCAAAAGCAGCAGCAGCTCGGTCTCCACCCGGTTGCGGCTGCCCTGCATGACGCGCAGCAATGCCTCGGTGCGCAATTGCTTTTCGGAGAACCACATCCGCGAGAGCCCCTGCGGCACGGAGAGCGGCCGCCGCAGCAGGTAGTGCAGCAGGTGGGGGATCTCCCGCTTCATCTCCTGGAGCAGGTGGATGTTCTCCTGCGTCAGCACCGGCACCTTCCGCACCCAGTAGCGAGTCTCGGTGGGCTCGATCAGCAGGAAGTTCTCCTCGTTGTTGGAGCAGAGCACGAACTTACCGAAGAACTCTGTCTCCCGCCGGTCCTTCCCCTTGGCCTCGATCTTGGCGGTGCGGGCCGTGCTCAGGTTCTTGATCTTCTCCGAGTCCTCCTTCCGCCCCAGCAGCACCTCGTCCACGGCGATGAGCAGCACGTTCATCCAGTCGGAGTTGAACTGGGAGCGAAAGTCGCTGTTGCCGTTGAAAGTCACGTTCCGCCCGAAGATGAGCTTGAGCAGGTTGAGAAACGTGGTCTTGCCCGTCTTGCGCTCCCGGGACACCAGACAGAGTACCGGCAGGTGCTGGGTGGGGCTGCGGTAGAGGAGCGTGAGGTAATCGAGCCCCAGCTCGTACTGCTCCCCGAAGATGTGGCGCAGGAAGGCGAGCGTGTGCGGGCAAGGCCCCTCTACCGGCTGCCAGTCGAGCGGGTGGTAGAGGTTGTAAAAGCTCCCCACCGCCTCCTGGAAGTGCAGGTGGCTGGGCACGCAGCAGAAGCCGTCGTAGCGGCGGACCT
>NZ_VRTY01000110.1 GCF_008017455.1 Pontibacter qinzhouensis
TACAATGGCTCCGGCTTTTACAAATATTGGCATGGTTTCGTAAGGGGCCGCTGCTGTAATCTGCTGCCCACCCTGCTGGTACCGGCCATCGTTGAGGTTATACCAGCCGCTGCCGGCTGGCAGGTACATGCTTCTGGAGGTGGCATGGCGCTCATACACCGGGTTAATGAGCAGGCTAGGACCAAACATAAACTGGTCGCCGATGTTCTGAACCTTCTTATCCTGCCCAAAATCCATTACCAGAGCCCGCATCAGGGTTCCATCCTGGTGATAAATCTGACCGGTGAGGGAGTAGATATAAGGCATCAGGCGGTAGCGTAGCTTGTTGTAGTATACAATAGACTGGTATGCCTTGTGGTTCTCGGGAGCAATGTTAAAGACTTCCCGGTGCGGTGTCTGGCCATGTGAGCGGTAGAGCGGCGTAAAAGTGCCGTACTGGTACCAGCGTGCATTCAGCTCCCGCCACTCTTCCAGGGCATCGCCTTTGGGAGCCGGCCGGTCATATTTGTCTTCCACAAAAAAGCCGCCTATATCGGTTGTCCAGTAGGGGATGCCGGAGAGAGAGGCGTTTAAGCCTGCCGGGATCTGGCGACCCAGTTCTTCAAATGTGGATGCTATGTCGCCGCTCCAGATGGCTGCTCCGTAGCGTTGCAGACCACCAAAGGCAGAACGGGTGAGAATAAATACGCGCTTCTCTGGGAAGTCCTGTCGCTGCCCTTCGTAGATGGCTTTGGCGTTCATGAGCGGGTAAGCGTTGAAAAATTTTTCAGATGGGCCCAAAAAAGTAGGACCCATAAGTTGTTTCCGATGCTCAATGGTAGTATTAGACAGTATGTCGGGCTCAGTCGCATCGAGCCACCAGGCATCTATGCCTTTGCTGTGCAGGTTCTTCTTAAGCAGTTGCCAGAACAGCTCCCTGCCTTCCGGGTTAAACGCATCGTAGAAAGTAGAAACGTACCCCTCCCCGATCCAGTCCTTTACTCCTTGTTCTATGCTGGCTTTATACAGCAGCCCTTTGGAGTCGAACAACTTATAGTTTTCTATGCCTTCATAAAACTTCGGCCACACTGATATCATGAGCTTCAGGTTTTGGTCATGCAGCTTATTTATCATGCCTTCAGCGTCAGGAAAGCGTTTTTTATCGAACTGTTGGCTTCCCCATTGGTCCTCTTCCCAGTAAGACCAATCAAGTACGATGTTATCTATCGGTATCTGACGCTTACGGAATTCCTGGGCTACACTGAGCAGTTCATCCTGTGTTTTATAGCGCTCGCGGCTCTGCCAGAAGCCCATTGCCCACTTCGGCATTATCTGCGCTTTGCCTGTTAGCTTACGGTAGCCACTCACCACCTCATCCAGGTTTTCGCCATACACAAAATAGTAGTTCAGCTCGTCTCCACCTTCTGAGGCAAAGGCTACCTTGTTTTTCTCATCAGCAGGAATCGGCGGCAGGTAACGGAGTGCGATGTAAGATTGCCCGCCATCAGGTAGCCATTCAATCTTCAGGGAATGCTTTTGGCCTTTCTTGAGGTCGTGTTTAAAAACTGAGAAACCAGGGTTCCAGGCTTCGCGCCATCTGTCAAGCAGCAGTTTGTTATCGAGCCAAACTTTTACATAACCTGAACCAGGCATCAAGAAACGGTGCGTACCTGTTTCATCAGACTGAATAGCCCCTTCCCATAATACCTTTCCGCCTTGTAAAGAATAACCTTCCGGAAAATCCTGCTGTTGCTGCAGGAACTCATAATAAATCTCCTTCTCTGGTCGCACAATAGGTGCTTTGCCAGCTTTATCGTCAGAGATATAAGTAGCAGTCAGGGCGCCAGGCTTCTGGTCTTTGCCATACAGTGTAAGGGCCGACAACTGCCGGTAAGGGCGCACATCGCCAAATTTCGTAATAGAGTTATTATCCCAGAGGATGCCGTAGTTTTTGCTCGATACCATAAACGGCACTGCTGCCACCGAGTTGTACTGCGTCAGGTCCACCTGCCAGCCCCGGTAGTTCATGAGGCCCGCCTGGTGCTGCCCCAGCCCATAAAATGCTTCATCGTCGGCCACCTGAAAGGATTTGTGCAGCTGGTACGTTGGGGTAGTGCCGTAGGTAACGCCAGTAAAGGTCTGCCTACCATTGTTCGCCTCCTTTAGTATCTCCTGCCCATTCTTATCGAAAAAAGTAACTTCTCCTGTGCTACCAGATACCTCTACCCGCAACTCCTTTGTCTGTACCGTCAGCGACTCCTTGTTTTCTTTAAGCTCCCAGGTGGAGGTCGGTTTAAGATCACCAATCACCATCAGGCTTTTTGGTTCTCCTAATTCGGTATCGGGTGTAGCAATTACCTGAATAATTTTATCAGATATTACCCGAATCTTCACATACTGCGAATCACCAGCCTGCTCTTTATTCAATTTCACCACCACCCCATCGGCCATCTTCTGATAACTGAGCACAGCAGGGTCCCGGAAAGAGGAGAGGGCAAGAACAAGAATCGCAAGAATTGTATACTTCATTTTCATGCTGCTTTAAATAACCGTTTGTAAGCTAAACCATTAGTTATCCTGCACCTGGCAAAAGACTAACTAACATAAGTACACAAATGTAAAAACCAGAAAGCTTTGAGCAGGGTATTAAATGTTTCTATTGTATGGATGGGATGTTAACAGCCAAAAAAAGCAGCTTTCCCAGGCTAGAGAGGCAATTCAGGATCATTTGATAACAGCTGAAGGGATTTACAGCAACAGTTTCTTTTCCTGAATCAGGATTTACAGGATGAAGGGGATGTATGGATACTTTCCCGTACAATATAGAGGTTGGTAAACTAATAATGCTTCCGGAAATTACTCTTTAGATATCTTGCTGCTTCTGGTGCCGCACCTATAGATCAAGAACCTATTCAGCAAGATAGCAAAAAGTAAGGGATCAAAGGAAGTGGAAATACTGTAAATCTTCTGTCTACATCAGAATTGACACGAATCTAATATGTACAGGATTTCCATACCTCCATATCCTGTTAATCCTGATTCATACAAAACCTACTCCACCTCCTGCACCGGCTTGTGCTGCTCAGCGTATGCTGAGGGCAGTATGTTATACTCTTCCTTAAAATACTTTGTGAAGTACTTCCTGTTGTTGAAGCCTACTTTATAAGCCACTTCAGCTACGGTAAGCTGGCTTTTCTCGAGGTACTGAGCGGCGCGCTGCAGCCTGATTTTGCGGATAAACTCTACTGGGGAGGTGCTGGTAAGGGCAACCATCTTTTTGTATAGGTGTACCCGGCTCATGCCTAGCTCGCGGCTCATGGCTTCTACCGAGAAGTCGGAGTCTTCGAGGTTGTTTTCTACTACCTGAATGGCGCGTTGAATCAGTTTATCATCCAGCGATTGTATTTCTACGGCACTTGTCTCTACACTAATCTTTCGCTCATAGGCCCCCTGCAACTGCCGCCTCTGTGCAATCAGGTTCTGCAGGCGCGAAAGCAGAATTTCGAAGTTGAATGGCTTGCTTATAAAATCGTTAGCACCCAACCCGAGGCCTTTCACCTGCAGTTCCTCTGCCTTGTGCGCCGTTAGCATTACAAACGGAATTTGAGAGGTGCGTGGGTCCTGCTTTATTTTGGTGCAGAGGGCAATACCATCCATTTCCGGCATCATCAGGTCGCTCACAATAAGATCTGGCAAGGTGGCAAGTGCTTTTTGCCAGCCTTCTTTGCCATTCTTCGACTCCAGCATATCGAAGTGCACTCCCAGGTTATCTTTCAGGTAAAACCGGAAGTCTTCATTGTCTTCTACCAGCAGCACTACCGGCCTGCTCTTGGCTCTTTGCAGTGCTTGCTTATCAGATGAAGTTTCTTCTGCCACAGCTAATATGCCGGCCACAGCTTCCTCCTCTTCCAGTAGAGTAGGTTCAGTTTCCAGGCTGCCAGGTGTCATTTCTTTCATCGGTATGCGCACCGTAAAGCAACTGCCACTGCCGGGTTCGCTTTCCAGGAAAATCTGGCCGCCATGTATTTTCACAAATTCGCTTGTAATGGACAGGCCAATGCCGCTCCCCTGGTTCACCATGTTGTTAGGAACGTCGTTCCGGAAGAACCGTTCGAATACCTTTCCCTGCTTTTCTTTGGCAATGCCAATACCAGTGTCCTGTACCTGCATCTCCAGTATTCTGAAACCATCCTGTGCCTTACCCTCTTCCTGCACGGTAACGGTTACTTCTATTTTGCCATTTTCGTCGGTAAACTTAAAGGCGTTGGAGAGCAGGTTAAACAGTATTTTTTCCAGCTTATCCATATCGAAGGAGGCATACCAGGCATCTGGTTGGGTGTAGAAGGAGAGGCGAATGTTCTTTTTCTCCGACAGATCCATAAAAGACTGCACAGAGGTTTCTATAAATTTAATAACGTTGCCCTCTGAAAGATGAAGTTGTATGCCCTCCACCTCAAGCTTCCGGAAATCGAGGAGCTGGTTTACCAGGTTAAGCAGCCGCCTGGAGTTGCGGTTCATCATGTCGAACTGCTTTTTCTGCTCAGGGTCTGTGGTTGTTTTCAGCAGCTTCTCCAAAGGAGCCAGTATAAGAGCCAGTGGTGTTCTGAATTCATGGCTGATGTTGGTAAAGAACCTGATCTTGATGAGGTTAAGCTCCTGCATTTGTGCCACCTCGCGTTTCTCCTGCTCCCGCAAAAAGTTGCGTCTGTTGCGCCTGAGCTCATACTCCCTGATAAAATATAACAGCACCACGCCCAACAAGCCATACAGCACAAAGGCCCAGGTGGTGCGCCAAAAAGGAGCCAGCACCTCAATCTTCATCTGTATTCCTGCTTCGTTCCAGATACCATCGTTGTTAGAGGCTTGCACCTGAAACACATACTCGCCTGGGTCGAGGTTGGTGTAAGTGGCTTGCCTGGTTCCCTGGCTGGTTTCGCGCCAGTCTTTGTCGAATCCTTCCAGTTTATATCTGTACCTGTTTTTCTCCGGATGAAAAAAGCTTAGGGCCGCAAACCCGATTGTCAGGATGTCCTGGTTGTGTTTCAGGGTGATGTCCGGAGCTTCAGAAACAGCACTGGTCAGGATTACCCGGCCATCCTGCTCTTCTCCTACTCTCAGGCTTTTGTTAAAGAGTTGAAAATCGGTGAAAATAATATTGGGCACCGCGAGGTTCTTGCCCAGCTTGTTGGGGTTAAAGAGATTAAAGCCATTGGGGCCACCAAAAATCAATTCTCCTCCTGATGTTCTAAAAGCTGCATTCTCATTAAATACCTTCCCCTGTAACCCATCAGATTCGTCGTAGTTTCTGAATGAGGCGGTTAGGTTGCCGGTTTTGTCTTGCTGCAGCACTACATTCGAAATGCCGTGCAGCGTGCTCACCCACAGGTTTTGCTTTGCATCTTCTAAAATGGTTAGAACGATGTTATGGGGCAAACCGCTCTCCTGGTTAAAAAGCTGAAACGAGTTATCGCTGGGTCTGTATAACAGTAATCCTTCTGGCGTGGCCAGCCAGGTGTTTTTTCGGCTATCAGTAAAAATATCGAGTATATTGTTGCTGGCCAGGCTCTTGCTATTGACAGGGTCGTTACGGAATTGCGTTAACTTACCGGTTCTCTTATTCCGTACATCTACTCCATTGTTTCCTCCTATCCAGAGGTTTTTATCGGCATCTTCGGCTATGGCTGCTATGTAGTTAGATTGCAGGCCGGTGCCGTCGTTGCGCATGGTGTACTGCTCAAATTTGCCGCTGGCATGGTCGTAGCGAAACAAGCCTTCGCGCATGGTGCCTACCCATAAGGTGCCCTCACTGTCTTCAAAAATCTCCCAAATGTTATCGTCTGTCAGGTTGGTCAGGTCTGCTGAGCCTGTGTTGTACCTGGTAAATTTTTTACCGTCGAACTTGTGAAGCCCCCCGGTATACGTGCCGACCCAGAGATTCTTGTACCTGTCAATCAGCAGACTCACAATTACATCGCTGCCCAGGCTGTTGGGGTTGTTGGCGTCGCTCAGGTAGCGGGTGTACTGCCCTGTTTTCCGGTTAAAATACAGCAGTCCTCCACCGTTGGTACCAATCCAGAGGTTGCCCTTGTCGTCTTCGGCAAAGCGATTTACGTCATTGTAAGGCAGACTCTGGGTAGCACCCGGCTGGTTGATGTAATGCCGGAACCGAAACATGTCTGGGTGATACATGTTGAATCCTTTTTTATAGGTCCCGAGCCAGATAATACCATCGCGGTCTTTGTAAATAGAGTTGACGCTATTGTCGACAAGCCCGTTTTTCTCGTTGGCATGGCTGAGCAGGTAGCTAACCTGCATTGTCTGCTTCTGCACGATGCTTACGCCACCATGGTCGGTGGCTACCCAAATAGTACCAGGTGTCGCTTCCACTACCCCGCGTACCACATTCGATTTAAGCCTGAGTTCAGGGGTACTTTTTGTAAAATTATGAAGCGTTTTGGCCGAGGTGTTAAACATAAAAACGCCGGCATTTCGTACGCGCGACGAAATCCAGAGGTCGTTGTCGCTATCAGTGAGCAGTGTCAGGTTATCGGTTGCCCCTTTAAGTGTTTCGGCAAGAGCTGTTACGCGCTCCACTACCTGCAGGCTGTTGCTGTTGAGCCTTTCCAGCAGTCCATTCTGGTGCAACACCCAGTAATCGCCTTGCCGGCTTTGGCTCATGGCGGCCACCGAATTGCTCCCGATGCCATTGCTGTGGCCTGCCTCGTGCTGCACCCGCAGTGCCTTGCCTGTTTTTGGGTTATAGCGGGTTAGCCCCTGCCCTGGCTGCATAAACCAGAAGTCTCCTCGCGAATCTTTAAAAATGCCGGTAAAACCGGAGCTTTGCAAGCCGTAGGCACGCATAAAAGAACTCAGGTCGCCGGTTGCGAAGTGTTCTGTTTTTGGGTTGTAAACTGAGATACCCGAAAACGAAACCACCCAGATAAAGCCTTCAGGTCCTTCGTACAGGTTTTGTATTTCGTTTTCGTGAAGAGAATGCGGGTTTTTAGAATCGTGTCGGAAGGTGGTGAACTGGTAGCCATCGTAGCGGCTCAGGCCTCCATTGGTGCCTACCCACATGTAGCCCTTGCTGTCTTTTAAAAAGCAGTTCACCTGGTTATGCGCCAGCCCGTTGTTCATGTCGAGCAGCGAAAACTTATAGGCATCGTGCAGGCCAGCCCTTGCTCCACTAACAGCCTGGCATACCAGAAAAAACAGCAAAAGTATTTTTTGAACCCTCATGAGCTACTAAATTCCAGCAGAAAATATACAAATATAAGTTACATAATAACAAATTAACATTAGTTATAAAACTTTTAATTTAAAAATATCTCAGTAGCTAGCTTTCAGCAAATTAAGGCTTTACATATAAATATAAGTCGCCTGCTAAGCACATCTACTTCTCACAGGATAGCACAGGATAGAAACCAGTAGCAAAGACTTTACTTTTGATAAAAGTGCCGGACCAGCCAAGGAGCTTCGCCAAATTAAAAATTAGAAATTCAAAAGTATAAATATTGAAAATGTGCTTTAATGGCCCTTACAGAAGCATTTATTATCAGTTTTCATTTAGGAGTTGCTGAATTTATTCCGACAGTTTTACTAAGACCCTTGAGCCTAAAAAGCAAAATGGCCTTCGGAAGGCTATTTTCATTAGAATAATCCGAACAGTACAGCTAACCTGAAACTGATTTTTATAAAGCACTAAACAATAGAAAATGGGTCTAAAAATGCTTTTGCCAACTAAGCTCTCATCTCTTACAGGATTTTGCATCCTGTTTACAATTGCTGTAGTTTTTTGTCAGGAAACGGCTGCAAACCCACGCACGAAATTCAATTTTAACCCCGGCTGGAAAGTACTGGTAGGTGACCCTGCCGGAGCCGAGGCCCCCGGCTTCAATGATGCCAGCTGGCGAAAAGTAACCCTACCCTGGGCCTGGAACGAAGACGAAGCTTATAAACTCGACATCCACTCCCTTACCACCGGCGTTGCCTGGTACCGCAAAGAGTTTAAACTGCCGCCCAACACCAAAGGTAAAAAGGTGTTTCTGGAGTTTGAAGGAGTGCGCCAGGGCGGCGAATTTTACGTAAACGGCCAGCACATTGGCCGCCACGAAAACGGAGCCATGGCCGTAGGCTTCGACATAAGCGAACTGGTAAAGCCTGCTCCTGCCATGAATGTAGTAGCCGTTCGCACCGACAGCGACTGGAAATACCGCGAAAAATCCTCGAACTCTACCTACCAGTGGAACAACGAGAACTTTAACGCCAACTATGGCGGCATCCCGAAAAACGTTTACCTGCACATTTCCGACAAGCTCTACCAGACACTGCCGCTCTACTCCCACCTCGGCACCACCGGCGTGTACATCTACGCCCGCGATATCGACATTCAGGCCAGAATGGCTACCATCACAGCGGAGTCAGAAGTTAAGAACGAACATACCAGCGCTAAAACTTTTCAGTATGAAGTGGTGATAGAAGACCTGGACGGGAAGAAAGTGAAGACCTTTGCCGGAACGCCAACCACGCTGGCTCCAGGCGAAAGCCAAAAAGTGAAAGCCAGTGCCCGGTTAGACAATCTGTACTTCTGGAGCTGGGGCTATGGCTACCTGTATACCGTGCACACCACCCTGAAAGTTGATGGCAACCCTATAGACGAAGTGCAAACACGAACCGGCTTTCGGAAGACGGCTTTTAAGGATGGCATGTTTTACCTAAACGACCGGGTGCTGCAGGTAAAAGGCTATGCCCAGCGCACCAGCAACGAGTGGCCGGGCGTGGGCATGTCGGCACCTGCCTGGCTCAGCGACTACAGCAACCGCCTGATGGTAGAAAGCAACGGCAACCTGGTGCGCTGGATGCACATTACCCCCTGGAAACAGGACGTAGAGAGTTGCGACCGTGTGGGGCTGATACAAGCCATGCCAGCCGGCGATGCCGAAAAGGACGTGCAAGGCCGGCAGTGGGAGCAGCGCACCGAACTCATGCGCGATGCCATCATCTACAACAAAAACAACCCCAGCATTATCTTCTATGAATCGGGCAACGAGTCTATCAGCGAGGAGCACATGCAGGAGATGAAGGATATCCGCGATAAATACGACCCCTATGGCGGCCGTGCCATTGGCTCCCGCGAGATGCTCGACAGTGAGGTAGCGGAGTACGGTGGCGAAATGCTCTATATTAACAAAAGTACCGACATACCTATGTGGGCCACCGAGTACTCCCGCGACGAAGGCCTGCGCAAGTACTGGGATGAATTTACGCCGCCTTACCACAAAGACGGGGCTGGCCCGCTTTACAAAGGCCAGGATGCCAGCGACTACAACCGTAACCAGGATTCGCATGCCAAGGAGAACGTGATCCGCTGGTTCGATTACTGGCGAGAGCGCCCCGGCACGGGCAAGCGCGTGAGTTCCGGAGGCGTGAACATCGTGTTCTCTGACACCAACACCCACTATCGGGGAGAGGAAAATTACCGGAGAAGCGGCGAAGTAGATGCCATGCGCATACCCAAGGATGGCTTTTTTGCCCACCAAATAATGTGGGACGGCTGGGTAGAGCCAGAAAACCCCAGGACACACATTATGGGCCACTGGAACTATGAGCCTTCGGTAACGAAAGACATTTTCGTGGTTTCTAACGGGGAGGCGGTGGAGCTGTTTGTTAATGGCAAATCGAAAGGTAAAGGCGAGCAGAGCCACCGCTTCCTCTACACCTTTAAGAACATCAGCTTCGAGCCCGGCACTATCAGCGCGGTGAGTTACGACAAGGCTGGCAATAAAGTAAGTGAGGCTAATAAAGAAACAGCAGGCAAGCCAGCGGCGCTTCGTCTCACCGTAATGCAACAACCCGATGGTTTACTGGCAAACGGCCACGACCTGGCGCTGGTAGAAGTTGAAGTAGTTGACAGCAAAGGCAACCGCTGCCCTACCGCCCTCAACATGGTAGACTTTAATTTAGAGGGTGCCGCCGAATGGCGTGGAGGCATTGCCCAGGGCCCGGACAACTACATTCTGGCCAAGAGCCTGCCTGTTGAAGGCGGTGTGAACCGGGTGCTGATCCGTTCTACGACCAAAGCAGGCAAAATTAAGCTAAAGGCACAGGCAGCGGGGCTGAAATCAGCAGCTGTCACGCTAAAATCGAAACCATTTAAGCAGGAAAACGGACTGGCCACCAGGCTTCCCGGCGACAAGTTGCCATCTTACCTGGACCGTGGCCCTACCCCTGCAGGCCAGTCTTATGTAGTGTCGCGCACGCCTGTTGGCATTGTAAAAGCAACAGCAGGCGCAAACCAACAGGACGTAAACAAATCTTTCGATGATAATGAGCTGTCTGATTGGGAGAATGACGGACTGCTGGCTACCGGTTGGATCAGCTATGAGTTAGAGCGAACCGCAGTGTTAAGCGAAATTTCCATGAAGCTCAACAACTGGCGCAACAGAAGCTACCCCGTGGTAATTACAATAGACGGCAAAGAGGTTTTTAAAGGAAACACAGTGCGCAGCCTGGGTTATTTCACGGTTAGTTTCCCACCAACATCAGGAAAAAATGTGATGATAAAGCTCATAGGACCCAACATAGATGGCGATGCGTTTGGATTTCTGGAGATAACAGGCGTTAAAGAACCAGCTGGAAACACAACCGACGCAAAGGGTGCCTTAGGAATAAACGAAATCGAATTTTATGAAAAACCAGAGCCACTTACCGGTTCCACTTTAAAGTAAATTTATCAGGTTAGATGTTTTATATTTTTCTAACGAATGATTTTCAGGTTGAAAGGATTGGTAGATTTATTTGACTGGAGCCATAATTAACCTGCAAATAATTTAGCAAGTAGGTAGACAAAATAAATTTCAACATCTGCCAAGACTTATTAACCAGCAAATATCTAATAATCAAATAATTGAAAACGAAAAAGTCTAGTAGCTTGTGTCTTAACACTTGTGTCCTTTTACTTATTAACTAACAATCAGTACCTTTTACCATGACAAACAAAACTACTTCTCTTTGGAGAATACCTTTACTGAGCCTGCTGGCCCTAATTGGTGCGGCGTGTGCCTCTCAGAAATCAACACCTGACGGCACCGCTAAACTGCCTGAGAAAGAACAGGTGCTGACGACCTTACGGCTCACCAACGATTATTTTATGCAAAAGTGGCCAGACCCTGGCAAAGAGATCGTGACAAACAAGACCCGCCCCAGCAACATCTGGACGCGCGGTATTTATTACATCGGGCTGATGGAGTTTTACAAGGAAGACAAGCAGCAGCGCTACTACGATTACGCCGTAGACTGGGGTCAGAAGCACAACTGGGGGCTTACAGGAGGCGACAAAGTGCGGCACGCCGATTACCAGACCTGCGGCCAGACCTACATCGAGCTATACAACATCGATCCGAAGCCGGAGCGCATCCGCTCTATTAAAGCCTCTATGGACAACATGGTGAATAGCACCAAAGTAGACGATTGGGACTGGATTGATGCCCTGATGATGGCCATGCCTATTTACGCACAATTAGCCCAGATTTACCCAGACAGCGCCGACATTTACCACCAACGCATGTACGAGATGTATATGGCTACCAAAACGCAGATTGGTGGTGGCCTTTACAATGCCGAAGATGGCTTGTGGTGGAGAGACAAAGACTTTGTACCGCCGGTGCAGTCGCCAAACGGCAAAGACATTTACTGGTCGAGAGGCAACGGCTGGGTAGTAGCTGCCTTGGTGCGCGTTATGGATATTATGCCTAAAAACGGTCCGCACCGCGACGAGTATCAGAAAACCTACCTCGAAATGATGAAGGCACTGGTGCCCCTGCAGCGCGAAGACGGTTTCTGGAATGTGAGCCTCGAGGACCCCGAGCATTTCGGCGGAAAAGAGACATCGGGTACAGCGCTTTTTGCCTACGGCATGGCCTGGGGCGTGAACAATGGCCTGCTCGATGCAAACGTGTACAACCCCATTATTGCAAAAGCCTGGAACGCGATGACTCAGGAAGCAGTGCACCCAACAGGTTTTCTGGGTTACCTGCAAGGCACTGGCAAAGAGCCCAAAGACGGCCAACCTGTAACCTACACCAGCAGACCCGATTTCGAAGATTATGGCTTAGGCTGTTTCCTGCTGGCCGGTACCGAGATCATGAAAATGAAATAAGCCTGTTGCTGAGGTCTCTATAACAGAACCAACCTATAAATTTGCTAAAGCTCTGGCTGCACCTGCAGTCGGAGCTTTTTTTTGTACATGAAATAGCCCAGCTACGTACATAAGTAACTTACTTCATTTGTAGTACCCTTGAACAAAAGATAAGAAAAAACCTTCCGGAGGGCTTTTTCATTTGAATAATTCGTTCCGGAAGCTCAAATAATCTAAACACTACTTTACCAGCTACAACCTATGGAAACAAAAGTAACGCACGAAGAAAAGTACCAGCAATTTACCATGGTACTACCAGACAAAGAAGAAGCAGAACTTGCCTACTCCACACCCGCGCCACAAATCCTCGATTTTACGCACACCTTTGTACCCGAGAACGCCCGCGGTAAAGGCATTGCCAACAAGTTAATAGAAGCAGGCTTAGAGTTTGCAGCCCAAAACAAGTTTAAGGTAAGGGCTTCGTGCCCGGTGGTGGCCAGGTTTTTAGAGCGGCACCCCCAGCACCAAGAGCTTCTGGAACAAGAAGAGTAACTGCGCTTGCAACATAGCGGCTAAACAGGCAACAAGCAGTACGCGTACATAGTAGCTTGTACTTTTAAGATGTTTCACAGCTAAGGCCACACCTACACAAGATGCTTATAGACAAAAACATACCCTTCAGTTACATTTATAAAAAAATAAGATGGGATGTATTCCGGGTGCTGTTATTTTCTGTCTCCTTTCACCTCATCAAATTATTTTTCATTGATTCGTTGCCGGAAGTTCCGTTTCAGCTGCCAACCCTGCTGGGTACTGCTATTTCGCTTATTCTGGCCTTTAACGTTAACCAATCGTACGACCGCTGGTGGGAAGCCCGTAAAATCTGGGGAGCCATTGTTAACGATTCGAGGTCGCTGATTATACAGCTCAAAGGATTTATTGATGGCGAACGATACACCGATGCTCCAAACCTGCTGCATCGCATGGCCAACCGGCAGATAGCCTGGTGTTACTGCCTGGGCCAGTCGCTGCGCGGCCTTAAACCGCTTACACCTGAGCAGGAGCAGTTTCTGCCACCAAATGAAGTTTCGTTTCTAGAAAGCCAGAATAACAAATCGTTTGCGCTGCTCATGCTGCAGATGGAAGACCTGCGCAAGCTACGGCAGCGCGAGGCGGTAAATCCGTTTCAGGAGGTGCAGATCAACAGCACCCTGAGCCGCCTCTGCGACTCCATGGGCAAAGCCGAACGCATCAACACCACTGTTTTCCCGATTACCTACCGCATTTTCATTCATGTGTTTATGTACATCTTCCTCATCATCTTATCTATCGCACTGGTAGAAACTGTAGGCGTGTTCGAGATTCCAATACTTATTGTGGTGGCTTCCGCCTTCTTCATGATCGAAAAAACAGCGCGGCACATGCAGGACCCTTTCCGCAACAAACCCACCGACACACCTGTAACTGCCATTGCCCGCACCATCGAAATAAACATCAGGCAGATTTTGTTAGAAAAAGAAATTCCGGCCCCACAAGCCCCGGAAAAGTTCTATTTAATGTAACAAGGCTGTACAAACTGTATCTTTACAAACCGGAAGTAGAAATTGCATTGTCATCTTTTACAGGACATAAGATTGTTCATGATGCTGCTAAAATGGGTACAATAAAATGTTAATTTTTCAATAGTCTTTTTTCCTTTATTTAGACTTATACACAAAACAACCTTTTAACAACCAATTATTCAAATGAAAAATCCCTTCCGAAGCAAAAAGCTACTTTTTTAGCCAAGGGTCTCAGATGCTCCTGCTCTTAATTTCTGAAGTTCTGAGTTATCATGAGACGGCGGCTCCCACCTTCCATAATTCCGATACCCACACGCCCAAAGCGGCGTTGCAGAATGTTGGCTCTATGGCCGGGTGAGTTCATGAGCCCCTCGTGCGCAATGGGTAAGGTCGGAGCCAGGGCCAGGTTTTCGCCGGCAATCCGAAACGGTATGTGCGCCTGCCTGATCCGGTCAAAAGCATCGAGGCCCTCGGGAGAATGGTGCGAAAAATAGCCTCTGCTGAACATATCGGTGGCATGCTGACGGGCAACTTCACGAAGCACTGTGTCGGCCACCAATGGCTGCAGCCCAACTGCCACGCGCTCTTTGTTCAGGAGTTCCAGCATCTGCGCCTCCAGGTCGGGCCGCGGCTTTACATTAGTTACTGTAAAAGGCAACTCCACTGTTCCTTCAGAATCAGGTACCACCGTCATGCCGGTGAGGGTGCGTTGCGCCACTTCATCAAACGCAGGTCCCAGGGCAGTCTCCAGTTTATCGGTAAAAACCACTAATCGGTTAGCAATAGGGCTTTGTTCCACACGTGTTTCTATGGCTTCTGGCAAAGGAACAGCCAGCAGCAGCATGGCAATGATGATAGCAGTTACCAGGCCGCTCACGGCCCCCGGCACCAGCCCCAGCGCCTGGTTAACTTTGCTATGGTGCACCGAGGCAGGCAGGCGCGTCAGCACCAGATCGAACAAAAAATGAATCAGCACACTGGCCAGCATGGTAACCATGAAAAAAGAAACAGGCAGCAGCCAGAAACTGGTCCAATTGAGCATTTTGCCTAGCCAGCCCGCCAGGGCGGGGTAAAACTGGAGTCCGATCAGGAGGCTGGCAACCCACCGCACCAGATCGAGTGTGCCTATAATAAAGCCCCGGCGCCAGCCCGTAACCACACTCACCAGCATTATAATTATAAAAAACAGATCGACAACATTATACATATTCCTAAAGCTCTAAGACATAATTTACGAATGTAGGCTAAAAATAAGTTAAGCCTAACTACATAATTATAAAGGGTAAACTGGCTGCATCCTATTTGTTACGGTGTAATAGAGCGTGTAACAGCACCTTTTATTCAATGGTTGCGTACACACGGAAGATTTAACAAAATCATCAAACAGTTAATTTCTCTAAGCTTCTTGACTAACATTAACTATGAATACTGAGGTATACCCCGGCAGTCCTTACCCTTTAGGTGCCACCTGGGATGGAACAGGTGTAAATTTTGCACTTTATGCTGAAAACGCCACGAACGTAGAACTTTGCCTTTTTAAATCGGCAGATGAGCCTACCGAAAATGTGCAGATAAAAATAACGGAACGCACGCACCACGTCTGGCACACTTATTTACCAGGCATTAAGCCCGGACAGCTCTATGGTTACCGCGTTCACGGACCCTATGCTCCCGCCGAAGGCCACCGTTTTAACCCGAACAAACTTCTGATAGACCCTTATGCCAAAGCCATTGCCGGCACCATAGAGTGGCACGACTCGTTGTTTGGCTACGAAGTTGGTAACCCGGACGAGGACCTGAGCATAAGTAAAACAGACAGCGCACCGTATATTCCAAAATCGGTGGTGGTAGACCCGAACTTCGATTGGGAAGGAGACAAATCGCCTAAAATCCCCTACCACAAAACAATTATTTACGAAACCCATGTAAAAGGCTTTACAAAGCAGCACCCCGATATTCCGGAAGACATTAGAGGCAGTTATGCTGCTCTTGGCCATCCTGTTACCATTAAATATTTGCAGGAGTTAGGTATTACAGCCATAGAACTAATGCCGGTGCACCACTTTGTAACCGACCGCTACTTAATGGAAAAAGACCTCACCAACTACTGGGGTTATAACACTATCGGCTTTTTTGCACCCGACGTGCGCTACTCCAGCAGTGGGGTGCTCGGCCAGCAAGTGGTGGAGTTCAAGCAAATGGTGAAAGAACTGCACAAGGCAGGCATAGAGGTTATACTCGATGTGGTGTACAACCACACTGCCGAAGGCAACCATATGGGCCCCACCCTGTCTTTTAAAGGCATAGACAATGCTTCGTATTACCGGTTGGTAGAAGATGACAAACGCTACTACATGGACTACACCGGTACCGGCAACACCATGAATGCCATGCTGCCAAGTGTGCTCCGCCTCATTATGGACAGCCTGCGTTACTGGATCACCGAAATGCACGTAGATGGCTTCCGGTTTGATCTGGCTTCCACGCTGGCGCGCGAGCTGCATGCCGTAGACAGGCTGGGCTCTTTCTTCGATATTATACATCAGGACCCTATTATTTCGCAGGTAAAGCTGATAGCCGAGCCCTGGGATGTAGGTGAAGGTGGTTACCAGGTAGGTAAATTTCCGCCAGGCTGGGCCGAGTGGAACGGCAAGTACCGCGACTGTATACGCGACTACTGGCGCGGTGCAGAGAGCATGATCGGTGAGTTTGCTTTCCGCTTTACCGGCAGCCCCGACCTGTACCAGGACGACTACCGCAAGCCTACTGCCAGCATTAACTTTGTTACTGCCCACGATGGCTTTACGCTTAACGACCTGGTGTCTTACAACGACAAGCACAACATGGCCAACGGCGAAGACGGCAAAGACGGTGACAACCACAACAGCTCCTGGAACTGCGGTGCCGAAGGCCCAACCGACGACCCGGTAGTGAATGAGCTGCGGGCAAAGCAAAAGCGTAACTTCCTGACAACGCTGTTCCTGTCGCAGGGAGTACCTATGCTGGTGGCCGGCGATGAAATAGGTCGTACGCAGCAAGGTAACAACAACGCCTACTGCCAGGATAACGAGATTTCGTGGCTCAACTGGCAGGAAGCCGATAAGGAGCTACTGGAGTTCACGCAAAAACTGATTTCGCTACGTCGCAACCACCCCACTTTCAGCCGTCGTCGCTGGTTCCAGGGGCAGCCTATTAAAGGCGTTGGCCTCGAAGACATTGGTTGGTTTTTACCAGATGGTAAAGAAATGTCGGAAGAGCACTGGAACCAGGATCATGCTAAATCACTGGCTATTTTCCTGAACGGGCGAGGGCTTCACTCCCGTGGGCCTAAAGGCGAGCAAATTATAGACGATAGCTTTTACGTAATCTTTAATGCACACTACGAGCCCATCAGCTTTAAACTGCCGCTAAAGAAGTACGGTGAAGAATGGACCAAAATTTTGGATACCAGCGAAAACAGGGTAGAAGAAGAAGGCATAACCTATGGCGCCAGAAAAACCATTAAAGTAGATGGTCGTTCTATTGTGCTGCTACACCACCCCATCAAAAGCTAAAAACGGTTAGTTACTTGATGGCACTATAACTAAAAAACCGCTCCTGCTTAGGTAGGCAGCGGTTTTTTGTTTATTCGCTGATGTTACGCAATAAGTTTATAAAAGGCCTTTAAGTTTGGCTCCAACTCTTTTAGCTGCTGCGTCATCCAGTGCCCTTAAGCTTTACTCTTGCATTGTAGAGGTCTTTAACATTTTGCACATCCTGAATGCGTAACATTAGTTATTTATATTCCAGTGTTGCGCACAGTGCCACCTTACGCTGCTGAAGTGAAAACGAGTAAGTTATTTCTGGTGTCTAAGCATTTTTATAACTGGCCCCTGCGTAGTAGTTGCTTTCTATAACAAAAACTAACAATAGTTAGAACAAAAGAGCCAGATTACCGGTATTATAACTGAGTTCGTTCCTTATTAAAAATGCGAGATAATAACTCTTATTAGTAAATGAACTTAAAAGGCCCTAAATTCAAAAGAGAATTACTTATTTATATTTAAATTCAATCATTAAAAATAATACTGCTACTGCTGTGCCAAACAACTGCTGTAGTACCTGGTTGCAACGAACACACGATAAGCAGTAACCGATATAAAAATTTTCTGCTACTGTTTAAACAGGTTGATTTTTAGAAGATTATGCTTGTATTATCGGAAATTGATTTCCAAAGTATTATTCTTTAATTTCTAATTTTAATGATTTATTAGTTGTAACTACTAACGAAGCAGTGTATAGTTTAAAACCAGTTACCTGCTTCATTACATGCTCTTATAAAATCTACTACCAACAAACTTAAGTTATGTTAATTCACAAAGCCTTTATTATAGATGATGATGAATTAAGTACTTATCTGACGCAGCACGTTTTAGAAGAAGAAAAACTGGCAGGCCAAATAGATTGCTACCTTGATGCCGAAAAAGCTTTACAAGACCTAATGGCCCCCACTGCTGAGAGTTTACCTGATCTCATTTTCTTAGACCTGAATATGCCCTACATGAATGGCTGGGCATTTTTAGATGCGCTACTGCCTTACGAACACAACCTCTCCCCAAAACTCAAAATCTATATTCTTTCTTCTTCCATTAGCCCAGTAGATATGGCGAAGTCGGAACATTATAAGCTCGTAGCAGGCTTTCTACATAAACCTCTCGAACCAGAACAGATAAACCAGATAAAAGCTTTGTTTCAAAATTAATCAACAGCTTTATTTGCCGATTTTAAATAGCTGTCGGAGGTAAGCAGTTTTAGAAGCACACCGTTTGTCCAGCCAAAACCATCCTGGTTCGGGTATTCGCCTCCTCCCCCTTCTGCACCCGCCTGCTCCACATTATATTTTTCCATTAGTTTTCCTGTTTGCTTAAATACCCGCCTGTTGGTGCTTATCCAGTTGGTAGCAATGGTATTGGCCAGATCTTTGTGGCCATAAGCGCGCAGCCCTTGTATACCTACCCACTGCAGCGGTGCCCAGCCGTTCGGCGCATCCCATTGCTCCTCAGAGTGATTTAAGGTAGTTACCAGGCCTCCCGGCTTT
>NZ_VRTY01000111.1 GCF_008017455.1 Pontibacter qinzhouensis
CTTACTGCCTCACCACCTCGACCAGGCGAACATCGAAAAAACCTACGAAGGCGATTTTGATTTGCATGGGCAGGAGTACCATAAGGTACGGTTCGAGGTGCCAGCTGCCCGTGAGGTAGCTGGCGAAAGAGTAGAAGTAATCGGGTGGTTTCATGAGCAACACCACACGTTAGATTTCCTGGCCTACGCTCCAGAAAAAGATGCCGACGTACAATTCTGGCAAGCTAAAAACCCCCGTACCATAAGTGGCATCCGTTTCCAGGACTACACTATTTTTGCCACCACAGACCGTATTTCGCTGGAGCGCCTGGATCAGGCCTATGCGCTGGGCAAACTACAGAAGCGAACCGACATTAAACTCAGCGAAATTAAAGCAAGTGCATTACCAACTCTCTAAAACCCTTGACCTGCCAATAGCTCAAAAGCCTTCGGAAGGCCATTTTTATTTGAATAATTGAGGCTACGCACTAAGGATGTTAAATTAAATTTTATAGTCCAGACCAAACAAATTAATTTACTGGCGGTGTAGCAGATGCTCGTAGCACTTGATCCCAGTTCTTGGATTGAGCGCCTTTGCAGGTTTCCGGTGCCGCGGGAGCGGGAGCCCGCCTGCGGGCAGGAAAGATGCAGCAGCGCGATGCCCGAGAACGAGGCCCCGCTAATATAGGGCCCCTTCCCCAGCCTTGAGCCTAAGACTTTTCCTATAGAACAAAATAGATTGAGGGCACCGGATGAAACTCTTACCAAATGTATTAGAACTAACGTAAAGGTGCCACCTACTTGAAGGTGCGGAACATCAGTGAATAATTAATAGTTGGTTGCTGATTGTTAATTGCCAAATTGTTTAATTGGTAAATGGTTAATTGAGGAATTTATAGATGAGGTGAAATCAGAATCGGAACCTGAGAACAACTCTAAATTCATACCTTTTTACCTGAATTTCAGCCTGCCATATTTATAGTAGCCAAGCCCAATGCCAAGCACGATGAACTCCTTATCAGAAACCTGAAAGGCAGAGGTGGGGCGTAGGTAGAAACGTTGCTGCTCGCGCCCTGTCTGGCTTTTGTGCAGCGGCTTTACCTGCTGCTCTCCATTCGATAAAACAGTAATGAGCACAGGCTCTTTGTTGCTGGCATTTTTGCCGGCAATTATCAGTTTGTCATCGTCAGAGAAGTTGTACTCGAAGTCGAGGTAGAGCAGTTGCAGGTAATTGCCACTGTTGGTGGCCATAAATGAACCGATTTGCTCGTTGTTGTTGGGGTTGGCTTGTTTTTTATAGATGGTGGTGGTGTAGTAGGGGGTGCCGTCTTCTTCCAGCATCACAGCCAGCACATCTTCTTGGTATGTGGTTTGGTCAGCCTCTGTGTGGTCTACTTCGCCAAGCGCAATTACACCGCCATGCGGAACCGGAACAAGTTGTTTTAACTGCAGTTGCCGAAGCCACCGGGTACTGTCTTTTTCTGGTTTGTAGCTGGTGTGCTTCTGGAGCGCCGCTTTATTAAAAGCCGTAAAACGACCCGCCCGTTGCTTGAGCGAGTCTTTCCCGAAACGGAAGTAAAACGTGCCTTCTGGTACAGGCGCTTGTTTAGCAGCCTCAGCCGTGGAGCTATAATAACCTGTTACAACCACATCTTGCGCAGCCGTGGTAGTAAGCAGCGCCTGCATGGGCCGGTACTGTTCGTGGCCAATAGCCATTTCGTTGGGTTTGGAGCTGTTGGCCTGCAGCCGGTAAAGCAGAAAACTTTTGGTGGAGGGCTCTGTGGACAGCGATTTCAGGAGCATGTAGGCTGTGCCGTTGTCGAGGAGTAAGGTTTGCACCGGCAGCGTTCTGGCCGAAAACGTTTTAGAAAAGCGAGGTTTTAAGTCTGCTCCCAAAACAGTGGCCGTACCCGTTTTTTTTGCCTCGTCGGTAAGCGTGGCCAGCAGCAAATTGTTTTGGCCTGAAGTTGTAAGTTGTAGTTTGCCGCCGTGCTTAGCCTGCAGCAGGGGCTGTATCTGGGGGTTATAATTGCCGTTTGCCGTAATCTCCTGCGCGTAAATAGTGGTGACACCCTTTACCAGCCTGCTAGAAACCAGGTATACTTTCTGCTCCAGCACCACCGCATCCTGAAACTCAATTGGCTGGTTTTCTGGCGACCTTGGCAGCAGCACGGTTGCCCAGAGCCGTTGGTTTTGCTGGTTATAGCGCTCCAGCGTCGTTTTTCCGGCTTCGGTGTAAATAGCATAAAAGCCGCTATCCGGGCTAAGGCCCACCACACGCATGTTCTCAAATTCACGCGGTTCCCTATCTATGGCAGCACCCCAAGTAAACACTGGCTCCTGGGCAACAGCAGCAAGTGAGGTAGCCAGAAGCACAAACAGGAAGAGGGTGAATCGGATCATATTATATGGCAGAATCGGTTCTCGTATTTCATACTACGCGTAAACCGGCATTTCTTTTTCTGTTAGATTATAGATGAAAGAACCTTTTTTTAAGTTATGAGTAGTGAATTAGTTAAAAGTTGAAGAATCAAAATTCCGACAAATCAACCATTTAACAACCACCAATCACTATACCAACAATTATTCTAATGAAAATGGCCTTCAAAAGCTTTTTACTGCTGTAAGCGCTAAGGGTTCGGTAATTTAGTTTGTTGCTGGTTAGTAAAACTCCTGCGTTTACGTTTTTCTTCGGATTATGCTGCTCACTAGCGTACAAGGGTTTTATCAATGCGGCTGGGGGTGTCCTGGCCGTTAACTACACCTTGTGCTGCCAGCGCAATGGCCCTGATCATGTTCGTCAGGTGCTCCATGTGCAGCAGTTCCACTTCGTCGTGCACGGTGTGGTAGGTTTTGTCCTGGTCTATCTGCACCGAAGAAACAGTATGCGCCGGAACACCCAGGCGGGCAAGCGTGGCATTGTCGGAGCGGTAAAATAGGTTCTGCTCCGGGTAAGGGTCTGGGTGAAGCGCGTAGGGCGTTCCGGTTAACCGCTTCTGCAGCAGGCTCCCTAAATCAGATTTGTCGAAGCCGGTGAGGTAAGCAGTGTTAGGGCCGAACTTAGAGGGCTTGCCGACCATCTCGATGTTGAACATGGCTACAATCTGGTCGGGGTTCAGCTGCTCCGAAAAATGCCTGGAGCCAAAGCCGCCAATTTCTTCAGCGGTAAAAGCTACAAAAACAAGTGTACGCTCCGGCTTTGGCTGCTTCGCAAAATAACGGGCCAGCATCATCATAGCGGTAGTGCCGGAGGCGTCGTCGTCGGCACCGTTGGCTATACTGTCGCCTGCTACGGGAGCCAGTATACCAATGTGGTCGTAGTGGCCAGAGAAAACCACGATCTCATCTTTGCGCTTTCCTTCAATCATGCCGGCAACATTAAACAGCGGCAGTTGCTCCACCTGGTTTGTTACAGAAAAGGAATAGCTCGCAAACGCAGCCTTGTCTGTTAAAACAAATACTTTGCTGCTGCCCGCATTGGTTTCCTGCCTCGCCCCAACCCCCTGAAAATGGTGCCGATACGCTTCGAACAATTTTTGATGTACCGGATGCACCAGCACCAGCGCATCTTCTTCGAGCTTGTTTAGTTTAGAGAATGCTTCCCTGAAATCCTGTTCCTCTCCAATGGAGACTATAATGCGGGCGTTATTGTTGGTCCAGTTCAGCTGCTGGTAGCTGGTATTGAAAAAAAGAGCTTCCGCTTGAAAATGTTCGCCATCGGCCTCCAGTTGGGGAATGCCCGGGGTGAGGCGGTAGAGCTTAAACGTTTGCCTGAAATCTTTGGGGTTGCTGTTGTCTGCGAGCGGTTTAAGGCCGGTTTTCCGGAATTCCTGCTGAATAAAATCTGCTGCTTTTTCTATGCCTGGTGTAAAAGTGGCGCGGCCTTGCATGTCATCGGCACTCAGGGTGCTGATCAGGCGCGTGGTTTCTTTCTGACTGATAACCGACAGTTTCTGCGCCTGCACTGAAAGGCCGATGCCGAAAAACAGGAATACTGGCAGGAAATTCTTTAGGGTCATTTCTTTGTTATTTATCTCTATGTGAATGCATTAAGTATTATAATCGAAAGCTATAGCGCTTATTGTGCCTAAGCTAAAGAAAGGTACTCCTCCTCAATATACTCACTTTAAAAATAATATAAGAGTTACGATAGGAGATTATCCTCTCACTCATCCTTTCATCTATTTTATCATTATTCCCATTCCCGCTGCAACATTTTCAAATCTCCAAATCAACCATTTGGCAATTAAACCATTTAACAACCAACAACCAGCAATTATTCTAATGAAAATGCCCTTCCAAAGAAATTTCTTCTGTTTTAAGTCAAGGGTTGCAGGCTCTTTTAGGGAGCAAAGGGTGAAGCTGCTTCTGGATTAAAGGATAGGCAGTAAAACAGGTGAAAAATTTCGGGATTGCTATTTTGAGGAGAGAATACTTTCAGAATTGTCAGCTTTTTGAGTAGCTTGCCATTTTAATGCCTAAATCTAGCCTTAGCGTGACAGAAAATATCCATATTGGGCAAAACGCTCTGCAACAATTAACCGACCTGCTGCAAAATCGTGCCTTCTCGAAGGTGGTGGTGCTGGTAGATGAGAATACACTGCTCCATTGTTACCCGCAGCTTAAAAAGCATTTGCCGGAGCACCAGCTCATCCAGATAAAGAGCGGCGAAGAAAACAAAACTCTTCAAACCTGCGCGTACATCTGGCAGCAGATGACCAGTTTTAACCTCGATCGCTGGGCGGTACTTGTGAACCTGGGTGGCGGTGTAATTGGCGATATGGGTGGTTTCTGTGCTGCTGTGTATAAGCGCGGTATCTATTTTGTGCAGGTGCCTACTACGTTGCTCTCGCAGGTAGATGCCAGTGTAGGCGGTAAAACAGGCATCGATTTCCATGGGCTTAAAAACCACATCGGCGTGTTTAAAGAGCCTCGTGCCGTTATCATAGATCCTGCTTTTCTGCAAACACTGCCCGACCGCCAGGTAAAATCAGGCTATGCCGAAATTATTAAACACTGGCTTATTGAAGACGGTGCTAAGTTTGAAGAGCAGCGCCAGGTAGGGCTGCTGTCGGCCGACTGGGAAGCACTTATTCCGCATTCGGTGGCCATAAAAGAAAGAGTTGTGGCGGCCGATCCGCTGGAAGGCGGTTACCGCAAAGTGCTGAACTTTGGCCACACCGTAGGACATGCCATAGAAAGTTACCTGCTGGAGAAACCTGGGCGGGAATTGCTGCATGGCGAAGCCATAGCCGTAGGCATGCTCTGCGAAACCTGGCTCTCCGTTAAAAAAGGGCTGCTCTCGCAGCAGGAGCTGGACCGAATAGAAACGTTTCTGCTGACAGTGTATGAAAAAGTGAAGCTGAACAACGAGGACCTGGCAGACATTGCCGCATGGGCACTTCAGGATAAAAAGAACTCAAAATCAACTATAAACTGCACCTTACTTAAAAAAATAGGGCAGGCAGTATATGACCAACCTGTTACGCTTGCCGAAATTCAGGAGTCGTTACGTTACTACCAATTGCTATGACCAAATCTGTTACCCTTACCCATCCTTCAGGCATCCTGAAAGGATCTATAAAACTGCCGGCTTCTAAAAGCGAGGCGAACCGTGCCCTTATTATTGCAGCTTTATCAGGAGAAGCTTCTGAACTGGATAATTTGTCGGAAGCAAACGATACCCAGTTGCTGCAGCGCCTGCTCAAAAGCGATGCTGCCGAAATAAATGCCGAAGATGCCGGCACCGTTATGCGCTTCCTGACGGGTTACTATGCCGTAACTGGGCAGCAGAAAGTCCTGACAGGAACACCGCGCATGTGCCAGCGGCCCATTAAAGTACTCGTAGACGCGCTGCGGGAGTTAGGTGCCAGCATCGAGTATCTGGGCGAAGAAGGATACCCGCCCATGAAGATCGGAGCGTTTAAAGGCAACGGCAACAACAAACTGAAAGTGCGCAGCGACATTAGCAGCCAGTACATATCGTCGTTGCTGATGGTTGGCCCTATGCTGCCGCAAGGCCTGGTGCTGGAGTTGGAAGGAAAAATCGGCTCCCGACCTTATATCGAGATGACGCTCTCGCTCATGCGCCACTTTGGTGTAGAAGCTGACTTTTCCGGAAATATCATTACCGTGCCGCACCAGCCTTACAAAGCAGCCAGCTACAGCATAGAGCCCGATTGGTCGGCATCGAGCTACTGGTATAGCCTGGTAGCGCTGGCACACGAAGCCGAAATTGAGCTGCCTGGTTTGCGCCAGCAGTCGTTTCAGGGCGATAGCGCCATTGCTGGTATTATGGAACACCTGGGCGTGCACACAGAGTTTACCGAAAGTGGGGTAAAGCTCATGAAACGGAAACACGATCATCACTTCTCCTTCGACTTCTCCGATTGCCCCGACCTGGCGCAAACCATTGTGGCGCTTTGTGCAGCCAAAGGCATTTCGTTAGAACTTACAGGGCTGGAGAGTCTTCGTATAAAAGAAACAGACCGCATTCAGGCACTACAGGTAGAGGTGTTGAGTTTTGGCTGCTCCCTGCAAGAAGTAACAGAGGGTGTTTTCCGGCTGGAGTTGGGCCTGATCGAGAACAGTGCGTTTACTTTTCGGACCTACGAAGATCACCGGATGGCCATGGCTTTTGCTCCACTTGCCCTGCTACGGCCTACTACTATACAAGAGCCGCGTGTGGTACGTAAATCATACCCGCGTTTCTGGGAAGACCTGGAGAAAGTAGAGTTTGAGTTGACGTTTGAGGAATAAAAAACACCACATGACCTCGCAGCGTCTAAAACCTGCGAGCGTCTTGTCGGCTACGAAGCAAAAAAACTCGAAACCGAATTTTTCGTGAATATCTTACTAAAGGTTTTGTAGCGGGATTAAACCGCAAAATTGGCTAAACAGAGGGTGGTTTCTTTTCAGAGGCCACCTTTTGTATTCCTGATGAGTCCGAAAAAAATGCAAGTTCTAGGTGAGCAACTCCTGCTGCACCTCTTGTATTATGCTCTCCAAATAAGCCGGAGCCCGCAACAGCCTGCTCCCATACCAGCTGAACATTTCGCCATCCACCACTTTCACCAGCGCCTGCGGGCACAGTTTCTGAAACTCGGCTATGTGCTTCTCCCGGAATGGGTAAGGCTCCGACGATAAAAATATTAGCTTTGGGTTAGCCTGCTGCAACTGCTCACTAGTAACTTCCGGATATCGTGTGAAGTGGGCAAAGCAGTTTGAGAAGCCGCAACGCACAAGCATGTGATCGATGATGTTATTATCTCCGACCACCATATACGGTTTGCGCCAGATAAAGTAAGCTGTAGAGACAGCAGGTGCAGCAGGAGCAAGGGCCGTAAAACGACTACGGATCGTGTTGAGCAGTTCTGCCGCTTTTGCCCCTGTTGCAGTTATTTCACCAAGCTGCTGCATCATCTGCAGAGCATCTTCCAACACGTAAATATCGCTCATCCAAACTGCATGGCTTTGTTGCAGCTGCTCTATACCTTCCTTATAATTTTCTTCTTTGTTTCCGATGATGAGGTCTGGCTGCAGCTTTTCAATAGCTTCGAAATGAAAGTTTTTGGTGCCACCAATAATCGCCTTTTGCTTTACCTCTTCCTTTGGGTGTGAGCAAAATTTGGTGACTCCCACAATACGGTCGCCTAAACCCAGGTCAAAAAGAAGTTCGGTCTGCGATGGCACCAGCGAGATGATCCGCTGTGGCATGTACGGCAGCGTAATGTGGTTGCCCATCTGGTCGGTGAAGGTGCGAGGATAGGTCATACAGAAAGTTGAGAAAGGCTTGACGATTTTTCTTTAAAATGTCTTCGGAAGGCTAGTTTCATTGAAATAATTTAATTGTCGATGTTGGTTGTTCATGGTTAAAAGGTGAAATGGCTAATCTGAACATGAAGTAGCTATTTCAGCCTGTTACAATTTACTATTGAAGGAGCCTACCCTTGAACACTTTTCATCCAAATTCTTTTTGGAGGCCATATTTATTAGAATAATTTGAGGTAGAGGTAGTAAATAAAAAGCCTCACAGGGCTGGTGGCGCTGTGAGGCTTTTTGCTGAAGAATTAATCTTACTTCAGGTAACGGAAATCCTGTTTATCTTCTATCTTAAGAAGTGTTTCGTAAATCAGCTTGGTTACATTATCCACATCGTCTTTGTGTACTGTTTCTACGGTCGTGTGCATGTATTTAAGCGGAAGCGAAATTAAGGCTGAGGCCACACCTGCGTTGGAGTATGCAAAGGCATCGGTGTCGGTGCCGGTGGCACGTGAAACGGCTGCTCTCTGGAACGGAATTTCTTTTTGCTGTGCGGTAGTAATGATAAGGTCGCGCACGTTATTCTGCACGGCAGGGCCATAGGCTATAACCGGACCTTTGCCGCAGTGTATGTCGCCACTGGTTTTCTTGTCGTACATCGGCGACTGTGTGTCGTGCGTTACGTCGGTAATGATGGCAACATCCGGTTTAATGCGGTGCGCTATCATTTCGGCACCGCGCAAACCAATTTCTTCCTGCACGGCATTCACAATGTAAAGCCCGAATGGCAGCTTGTGGTTATTCTCTTTCAGCATGCGGGCTACTTCGGCGATCATAAAACCGCCGATGCGGTTATCGAGGGCGCGGCCTACGTAGAACTTCTCGTTCATTGTGGTAAACTCATCCTCAAACGTCACCACAGAGCCTACGTGTATACCCATTGCTTCCACTTCTTCTTTGTTGCTGGCGCCACAGTCGAGGAACACCGTTTCTACGGTTGGCGCTTTCTCGTTTTCGAGCTTACGCACGTGTATGGCTGGCCAGCCGAATATGGCTTTTACTATGCCTTTGCTGGTATGAATATTCACGCGTTTAGAAGGAGCGATTACGGCATCGGAGCCACCGTTGCGGCGCAGGTACAGGTAACCTTCGTTGGTAATGTAGTTTACAAACCACGAAATTTCGTCGGCGTGGGCTTCGATAACTACTTTATAATCGGCTTCAGGGTTAATTACGCCAACTACAGAGCCGTAAGTATCTACAAAATATTCGTCAATATACGGTTTCAGGTACTCTAACCACAGTTTTTGGCCTTCTGCTTCAAAGCCAGTGGGAGAGGCATTGTTCAGGTATTTCTGTAAAAAATCAAAAGATTCTTGTCGCATGCTTATGCAAATTAAAAATTAAGAATTAAAAATTAGAAATATGAATTTTAAGAAATTAGAAACTGGCAAACCATGTATACCCATCATTTCTAATTTCTAATTTTGAATTTCTAATTATATTTAAAGTGGAATATTTCCGTGTTTTTTACGCGGCAGTTGCACTGCCTTGTTCTCAAGCATTTTGAATGCTTTAATTAATTTTGTGCGGGTTTCTGAGGGCATAATTACCTCGTCTATAAAACCACGATGCGCTGCCCGGTAAGGAGTAGCAAACTTTTCTTTGTATTCCTCCACCTTCTCTGCCAGTTTAGCCTCCGGATCATCGGACAAGGCAATTTCGCGTTTAAAAATAATTTCAGCGGCTCCCTGGGCTCCCATTACAGCAATTTCGGCGGTTGGCCATGCAAAGTTCATATCGGCCCCGATGTGTTTGGAGTTCATAACATCGTAAGCACCACCGTACGCTTTTCGGGTAATAACGGTTATGCGCGGCACAGTGGCCTCGCAAAAGGCATAGAGTAGTTTTGCCCCATTGGTAATAATGCCGCGCCACTCCTGGTCGGTGCCTGGCAAAAAGCCCGGAACATCTTCGAGCACCAGCAAGGGTATGTTAAAGCTGTCGCAGAACCGGACGAAGCGAGCGGCTTTGGTACTGGCATTAATATCGAGTACGCCGGCTAATACGGCAGGCTGGTTACCAACAATGCCAATGCTGCGGCCAGCCAGGCGCGCAAACCCTACCACAATGTTATCGCCGAAATTTTTATGCACCTCAAAAAAAGTGTCGGTGTCTATAATGCCTTCAATTACTTCCCGAATGTCGTAAGGCTGGTTCGGGTTTTCGGGTATAATGGTATTCAGCGATTCGCGGCTTTCGTTGCCATTGCTGGTATAGGGCATGGCAGGCGGAAGTTCTTCGCAGTTCTGCGGTATATAGCTAAGCAGTTTTTTAATGTAGTTGATACACTCTACCTCGTTGGCACATGAGAAATGGGTAACACCGCTCTTGGTGCTGTGGGTGCTGGCACCGCCCAACTCTTCGGAAGTAACGTTTTCGTGGGTAACTGTTTTTACTACGTTGGGTCCGGTTACAAACATGTACGAGGTGTTTTCTACCATCATCACAAAATCTGTAATGGCAGGAGAGTACACGGCTCCACCGGCACACGGCCCCATAATAGCCGAAATCTGCGGAATAACGCCCGAAGCCAGCGTGTTACGGTAAAAAATATCAGCATAGCCACCCAACGAAACCACACCTTCCTGAATGCGGGCACCGCCAGAGTCGTTGAGGCCAATAACAGGAGCGCCGTTTTTCATGGCTAGCTCCATGATCTTCACAATTTTTTCGGCATGCGTTTCTGAAAGCGACCCGCCTAAAACCGTAAAATCTTGTGAGAAAACATATACCAGTCGGCCCTGTATAGTACCATATCCGGTAACAACACCATCGCCCAGAAAATACTGTTTGTCAAGGCCAAAGTCTTTGGAGCGGTGCATCACAAATTTGCCTATTTCCTCAAAGCTGCCTTCGTCCATAAGCAGGTGCAGGCGTTCGCGTGCTGTTAGTTTGCCCTTGTCGTGCTGCGCTTTAATTCTGTCTTCTCCACCACCGAGCAGTGCTTCTGCGTTTTTGCGCTCCAGCGTTTCTGTTTGGCTTTGTCTGGTTTTTGGGGCCATGCAATATGTTTTACAATCGTTTATAAATAGTTACGCCAGCAGCTTTCTGTTTTAAATGCAGTAAAAAGAATAAACTGACAACAGGTAGCCGCTGCTTTAGCTGCACAAAGTCAAAGCTTCTGTTAGTTGTATACTTTAAAATTACAGATGTTACCAATTTGTTAAAATAGGAAAAATCTTTTGCTGCTTCATTTTTGCCTCAATTTAGCAAAATTACAATATAATGTACTGAAAGAGTATTTTATTTACGAAAGTACAATAAAGAGTAACAAAAAAAGGCTGCCCGTTCAGGCAGCCTTTTTTTGTTACTAACTAGTTATGTTATTCGCTTGCTTTATCGGAGCCAGATGATTTAGACGGTTCAGGAGCTTCGTCAGAGGCACCCTGCGGGCCAGTGCCATCAGATTTTTTAGAAGAGAATGTCAGTTTCTCTTCGCCTTCTGTATGCTCTACCACTATAATATCTCCCTGGTTTATTTCAGCTCTCAGAATTTCCTCTGCAATCGGGTCTTCAATGTACTTCTGAATAGCACGGTTCAACGGACGGGCACCGTATTTCGGGTCGTATCCTTTCTCGGCCACAAAGTCTTTGGCTTCGTTGGTGAGCTGGATGGTGTACCCCAACGTTTCCACACGCTTGAACAGTTTGCTGAGCGAGATTTCGATGATCTTGTGCATATCCTCACGGTTAAGTGAGTTAAACACAATCACGTCGTCCAGGCGGTTCAGGAACTCAGGCGAGAAGGTTTTACGCAAGGCGCTGGCAATAGTGCCTTTCATGATATCGTCTACATTCTCTTGCTTGGTTTTAGACATGAAACCGATACCGGCTCCAAAGTCCTGCAAGTCGCGGGCACCGATGTTCGAGGTCATGATGATGATCGTGTTCCGGAAGTCGACTTTGCGGCCTAATCCGTCTGTTAAGATACCATCGTCGAGTACCTGGAGCAGCAGGTTGTACACATCCGGGTGCGCTTTCTCGATCTCGTCGAGCAGTACAACTGAATATGGTTTGCGACGGATTTTCTCTGTCAGCTGACCACCTTCTTCGTAACCCACATACCCCGGAGGCGCTCCCACCAAGCGAGATACGCTGAATTTCTCCATGTACTCACTCATGTCGATACGCACCAGCGAATCTTCTTTGTCGAAGAGGTAAGTAGAAAGCACTTTGGCAAGCTCTGTTTTACCTACACCAGTCGGGCCGAGGAATACAAACGAACCGATTGGTTTTTTCGGATCTTTCAGGCCAACACGCGTACGTTGGATTGCTTTTACCAACTGACCGATGGCTTTGTCCTGGCCGATTACTTTGCCACGGAGCTCTTCGTTCATGTTCAGCAATTTCACGCCTTCGTTCTGCGCGATACGTTTTACCGGAATACCTGTCATCATGGCAATAACCTCTGCCACATTTTCCTCTTTTACGGTATAGCGTTTCTTTTTCGTCTCTTCTTCCCAGTTCTTTTTGGCCTGGTCGAGTTGGTCGATCAACTTTTTCTCCTTGTCGCGCAGTTGGGCAGCCTCTTCGTATTTCTGGCTTTTTACGACACGGTTTTTCTCTACCTTGATGTTCTCTATCTGCTCTTCGAGCTTCAGGATGTCTTCTGGTACAATAATGTTGTTGATGTGCACGCGCGCACCAGCCTCATCCAGAATATCAATGGCTTTGTCTGGCAGGAAACGATCGCTCATGTAGCGGTCGCTCAGCTTCACACAGGCCTCAATGGCTTTGTCGGTGTAGTTTACGTGGTGGTGATCCTGGTACTTATCTTTGATGTTGTGCAGTATTTCCATGGTTTCCTCGGGCGTGGTAGGGTCTACCATTACGATCTGGAAACGACGGGCCAGAGCGCCATCTTTCTCGATGTACTGACGATACTCATCTAATGTAGTAGCGCCAATGCATTGTATCTCGCCACGGGCCAGCGCAGGTTTGAACATGTTGGAGGCATCCAGGGAGCCAGAGGCACCACCGGCACCTACAATGGTATGCAGCTCATCAATGAACAGGATCACGTCCGGAGACTTCTCAAGCTCGTTCATCACGGCCTTCATACGCTCTTCGAACTGGCCACGGTATTTAGTACCGGCTACCAGCGAAGCAAGGTCGAGAGTAACCACGCGCTTGTTGAAGAGCACACGGCTTACCTTCTTCTGCACAATGCGCAGGGCCAGACCTTCGGCAATAGCGGTTTTACCTACGCCAGGCTCCCCAATCAGGATAGGGTTGTTCTTTTTGCGGCGGCTCAGGACCTGTGCCACGCGCTCAATTTCTTTCTCACGGCCTACTATCGGGTCCAGCTTATCGTCTTCAGCCAGCTTGGTTAAGTCACGGCCAAAGTTATCGAGCACGGGCGTACGCGATTTTTCGCCGGCTTTTTTGCTGGTACTGCTGCCAGAGCGGGAAGAGCTGCCAAATAATTTGTCTGAATCATCAGAATCGTCGGTATCTGACGACGCAAGTGGATTATTGCTATGATAATCCAGAGAATCTCTTATTGCTTCGTAGTTCACGTTAAATTTCGATAAAATTTGTGAAGATATATTGTCTTCATCCCGCAGGATGGATAATAAGAGGTGTTCGGTGCCGATAACATCGCTCTTGAAGATTTTAGCCTCCAGGTACGTTATTTTCAGAACTTTCTCAGTCTGTTTCGTTAGCGGGATACTGCCAGTAATGTTGCTGTTCTGAGTAGCTGTATTGCGGGTAGCCTGCTCTAAGGCGTACTTTAATTCATCTATCGAAACGCCGAGCTTCTTCAGCAGGGCTATGGCGGTACCTTCTCCTTCCCGAATCATGCCCAACACCAAATGCTCAGTTCCGATGTAGTCATGTCCAAGACGGATAGCTTCCTCACGGCTGAGTGATATTACCTCTTTCACTCTGTTTGAGAATTTAGCTTCCATGTATACTCTAAAAATTATTCTAAAAAAATCGAAATTATAATTGATTTGAGGCTCTAAATGCTGCCTTATTAATAAAACAAGCAGATAAGATTAATTGTTCACCTTTGGTACTACCTTACTGTAAGTAGTTTGCTGCAGCAGGGCCTTGTGTAAACAACAAGTCAATTATACTAAGCTCTGGTACAAAATTATTGCCAAAAACCTGGTAATAGGGTTTTACGAACAAATTGTCAGGATTGATTTTGGGATGAATCTGGTTTCGCAGATCCAGCACGTTATCGGGCACTACAGACACGTACGAATGAGTGAGCTCAAGTGGTTTATTAATTTTAAGAAATTTTAAGTAAAGCCGCAACAAATTCAGGTTTAATTGAAATAAATTTTTTGGATGTTGCTGATACACTGCTTGTAGGGCATCCTGGTAAAACTCGAAATACGGTGCCTTGCCGTAAGCCGACTGCAGGGTGCGCCAATGTACCTGCTGCCACTTCTGGCTATAGTCAATCTCGATGTCGGTGATGCGGGTTTTGTTTTTGCTGTTGCCCCGGAGCACCGGCACGGTTAACGGTTGCACCCCATGTGGCGTGAGCACATGGCAGCGGTTCCGGTAGCTCTGCTTTATGTAATTTTCGTGTTGCTCCACCAATATACTGTCGGCTTGCAGCACCTGCCGGAAGTACGCAATAGGAGGGTGGTAGTGCAGTTCGGTCAGGAGAATCACCTTTTTATTAGTTAAGAGTTAAAAGTTAAGAGTTATGAGTTAAAAGTTATGAGTTGTTTTCATTTGCTCCTTCACCCTCTTCAAATTTCCAAATCTCTGAATTAACTATTAAAACATTTAACAATCAACAACAAACAATCAGCAATTATTCAAATGAAATTGGCCTCCAGAAGGTTTTTGCACACAGAAGGCTCAAGGCATAAGATACGGGGGTTTATACAAAATGAGAAGACGCTCTGTCACGTAATCATTTGAAAGTTTATCGCCTTCATCTTCACATCTCCAAATTTTCAAATCAACCATTAAACAATTTAGCCATTAAACAATTAAACCATTTAACAATCAACAACGAACAAACAGCAACTACCAATTATTCCAATGAAAACACCCTTCCAAAGCCTAAAGAACTTTTTTTAGCCAAGGGTTGGAGGCAGTCTACTAGATAAAAGGCAGAAATCAAAATTCTGATTCGGAAACGCTAATTTAATAAAAGGTGGTTGTACCTTTGCGGCTGCTACTGCCAATGAACAAGAAACCAAACATTCCGCCGCTTTATTACCCACTCTGGCTCCTGCTGAAGAGTTTGTCGTTGCTGCCGTTGCCGGTGCTGTACGTGCTTTCCGATTTTTTTTACCTGCTGGTGTACCACCTTATTGGCTACCGCAAAAAAGTAGTTTGGCAGAACATGCGCAATTCTTTTCCGGAGAAAGGAGAGCAGGAAATAGCCCGTTTAGCCAAAGCATTTTATAGGCAGTTCGCCGATTTAGTTGTCGAGATTCTGAAGTTGCGTACTATGTCGGCCGATGAGATGCGGCGCAGAATTGTGTTCTCGAACCAGGAGGTGCTCGACCAGTTTGTGAGGCAGGGCACGCCGGTTATTACCATGGGTTCTCATTCGGGTAACTGGGAGTGGGTGCTCTCGGCGGGGGCAGTGCAGTTCGGTTTTCCGGCCGAGGGTATTTACAAGCCGCTGCACAACGCCTTTTTTGAAGAGTATATGCTGAGTACGCGAACCCGCCTGGGCGCACGGCTCATTAAAATGAAAGATACCATGCGCGATTTTGTTCGCAACCGAAAGGTGCCCCGGGTTATTGCCATGCTCTCTGACCAGACGCCTCCTTACGGCGAAATACAATACTGGACAACCTTTATGAACCAGGAAACGGCCTTTTTTGTAGGAGCCGAAAAGCTGGCCAACACCTTTGGCTACCCGGTACTGTTTCTGGATGTAGACCGTATAGCACGTGGCCGCTACCACCTCCGGTTCGAGGTGCTCTCTGATGGCAAGACAAAGCCAGACCTGCCTGGTTGCGAATACCCGATTACCGAAGCCTTTGCCCGCACACTCGAAAAGTCGATACAACGTTCGCCAGCCAATTACCTCTGGACCCACCGCCGCTGGAAACATAAGAGGCCTGTGGCCAATTAAAAAATTATAAATTATGGTAGTACAGGATTTCAGCCATTCATAATTTCTAATTTTTAATTTCTAATTAGGCGAAGCCCTAAAGAAACTGCTCTATATCTCCGGCACCTTCTCGTAGTACTTCAAAATTATTGGCAGCATCTACTACCGTAGAAGCAATGTTGTTGCCGTAGCCACCATCTATCACCATATCTACCAGGTTCCGGTATTTTTCAAAAATAAGCTCCGGGTCGGTGCTGTACTCCAGCACCTCATCCTCATCACGGATAGAGGTAGACAAAATCGGGTTGCCTAGTTCGCGTACCAGCGCCAGCGCAATATTATTGTCGGGCACCCTGATGCCGACCGTTTTCTTTTTAGAGCCGCCATAGCGAGGCACTTTGCTGCTCGATTCGAGCACAAATGTGAAGGGGCCTGGCAGCGCCTTCTTCATTACTTTATAAACCGGCGTATCTATTTTAGCATAATCGGAGATGTGGGTAAGGTCGGAGCAAATAAAGGAAAGATGCACTTTGTCTGGTTTTACGCCCTTTATCTGGCACACGCGCTCCACCGCCCGTACGTTATGAATATCGCAGCCAATGCCGTAAATAGTGTCGGTTGGGTAAATAATAACGCCCCCGTTCCGGAGCACTTCTACAGCCTCTCTTATTTTTCTTTCCTGCGGATTATCAGGATGGATGGTTAAAAAAATGGCGTTACTCATAGCTATAGTACTTTGTCAGATTGAAAACTTAAAATTATGGCAAATATGCTTCGACAACAGTTCTCAGAGCATACATTAAACTTTTATCATTCATGAATTGCTGAAGCTATTTTCACAGCATTAGCTAACTTTTGCCTTGAATAGGAAAAACGAATCTTTCAGAATGAAATATACATAGCTGAAATAGGCTGCAAAGGTTGTCATTTTTAAGAGATATGTTACAGCTTGCCTCATTTTACCGGGGTACGGAGTTCGCCGGAACTAAATAACAGCTACAAGGTTTTTAGCTGAAGGCGGTGCTGCGCCTGCCCGACAAGTGGTGCAGTGGCGGCCGCAAACGCCCTTTTAAAGCAACTGCTGCCGGTCTTATTTAAATTTTGAGAGAAAGCGGAAGAATAATATTAATTTTGAGTTTACTTAACACCAGGTGCAAACAGCCGCAATAGCTGCTGCCCTATAAAACAACTATGGCTAAAAAAGTCACTACCAGAAGAAAAAGGAAAGAGAAAAGCATGGTCGTACCCGCGATTATTGTCCTGTTCCTGTTCCTGTTTGTAAGCTTCTCCTATTACGCTTACCAAATTGTTTATACGCCTAACGTAGACACTAAAAACCAGGATACCTACGTGTATATCCCGACCGGAGCCGGTTATGCCCAGGCCCTCGATTCGGTAGAGGCAACAGGTGTGGTCATAGACAAGCTCTCACTGCGGTTTATGGCCAAACTCATGGACTACGACGAACTCGTAAAGCCAGGCCGCTATAAAATCGAGAATGGCTGGGGTAACCGCCAATTAATCGGGGTGCTGCGCCTGGGGGAGCAGTCGCCGGTAAAAATTACCTTTAACAACATCAGGCTCCGAAAAGACCTGGCTGCCAAACTGGCTACCAGCGTAGAGCCAGGCGAAGCCGAAATAGACAGCCTGCTCTCTGACCCCGCCTACCTGCAGGAACTTGGCTTCGACAGCACCAACATTGTGAGCATGTTTATACCCAACACCTACGAAGTGTACTGGACCACCTCTGCCAAAGCGCTCCTGGACCGCATGAAAACAGAGTACGACAAATTCTGGACGGCAGAGCGGAAGGCAAAGGCCGATAAGCAGGGGCTCTCGCAGCAGGAGGTGTCGGTGCTGGCCTCTATTGTGCAGGCGGAGCAAGGAAGATACGCTGATGAACGGCCACGCATTGCCGGTGTGTACCTGAACCGTCTGAAAAGAAACATGCTGCTGCAGGCCGACCCAACCGTGGTTTTCAGTGTAGGCGATTTTACCATCCGCCGCGTACTGAACGTGCACCTGCAGCACGACTCACCTTTTAACACCTACCGCTACAAAGGCCTGCCGCCCGGGCCTATTAACGTACCTGATATTTCCAGCATCGATGCCGTGCTGAACCCTGAAAGCCACAATTACTTGTACTTCTGCGCCAAAGAAGATTTTTCGGGTTACCATGCCTTTGCAGCCACCGAAACCGAACACCTGGCCAACGCCCGGCGCTTCCACAGAGCCATGAACGAACGGAAAATTATGAGGTAGTTTATTGCTAATTGTTTATAGCTAATTGTTTGTTGTTACTTATAAATTTAAATATTCAAACAAGCAGCACTAGACATAGCAATTAACAATCAACAAATAACAATTCAACAATTAAAGCATGTTTGAGTCAGAAGTGCAGATACGGGTGCGATACGCCGAAACAGACCAGATGGGGTATGTTTACTACGGCAACTATGCGGCCTACTACGAAGTAGCGCGCACCGAAGTGTTCCGGAAGCTGGGCATTCATTATAAAGAGATGGAGGCTACCGG